>CAZANL010000595.1:0-3611 GCA_964486115.1 uncultured Planctomycetota bacterium | reverse complement strand
GCGTACGCCGCCGCCCGTGAGGCACACGGCGACGTCGTCTTGAACCAGGATCCCAACGTCCTCGACACATGGTTCAGCAGCATGCTGTGGCCAGCGGCAACGCTGGGCTGGCCCGAGAAGACCGACGCGTTTGAGACCTTCTATCCGACGAATGTGCTGGTCACCGGTTGGGACATCCTGTTCTTCTGGGTCTCCCGCATGGTGAACCTGGGCATCGAACTGACTGGTCAACGCCCATTCGAGCACGTCTATCTTCATCCGCTGCTGCGCGGCGATGACGGCCGGAAGATGAGCAAGTCGCGTGGCAACGTGATCGATCCGTTGGAACTGATGGGCAAGTACGGAACGGACGCGTTTCGGTTCGCCATCGCGTCGTGCATGATCGAGGCCCCGTGGATGCAGTTGCCGGAGGGCCGGATTCAGGGCTACCGGAACTTCACAAACAAGCTGTGGAACGCGGCGCGGTTCGTCCTCATGAACCTCGACGACTTCGAGCCGGACCCGGCAGCGAGTCTCAGCCCAACGCTCGCGGATCGGTGGGTTCTCGCGCGTTTGCACACCGTGATCGAGGACGTCACACTCAGCCTGGAGCGGTTCCGTTTCGCGGACGCGGCGGCGAGCATCTACGAATTCGTCTGGCACGAGTACTGTGACTGGTATATCGAGTTCGCGAAGGTCGCCCTCTACGACGAGGAGAACCGTGGCCGGGCCTACACGGCGCAGCACGTGCTCAACGAAACGCTTGACGGGATTCTGCGGCGCTCCCAGAATCCCGCCCTCCCGCACAGATGAAACCCCTCGGCCTTTTCCTCGCCACCGCATCCGTCCTCGGCACTCTCCCCGCCTCGGCACAAATCACCGTCGAACTCGCCGACCTGCAGATGACGTCCGGAGTCCAACGCTCCTTCCTGACACATCAGGGGAACGTGACGGTCGTGAATGGGCTGATCCTGGGAACAGGGGGGCCGTCCCAGTGGGACTTTTCGGCGGGCGTGGGTGACGAAACCTATCATTACGAGATCCTCCCGGCTGATCAATCTCCCTTCAGCGATCCCTTCACGGGGGCCAAACTGACGGAGGTGCGCACGGTTGATTCAGATGGAGGGACCGGTTGGACGTTCTTCAACCTCACCCCCGGCGGCCGGGAACTGCACGGCTTTCACGATCCGGTGGGCAACCCGACCAACCCGGTGACGCAATTCAACAATCCTGTGGTCGATTATCCCGCCACCATCGCCTACCTCGATTCTCAACATTTATTGCTGTTTGTGATTACTGATTTAAATATATTTCTAACTGAGTAAACCTTACCGTATGACGAAACAAGCCAACTTTTTTCATACGGCTGCGAACAACCAGAAATCATTCTGAACACCCTCAGCAAAAGAAATGACAAAATAGATATTTTTGTCATTTAGCTGAGTTACAGCTGTTAAGGACGGCAACGATAGATAGGGTAGAAGGACTAACCCCCAAAGGTCAAGAAAAAAGGCCCGAGACACCAATTGTAATCCTCCAGTAAATTTTTTATGGCATATTTAGTATTCTACAAAATTAGTAGGTTTTATATAAGAGCTAATGCTAAAATACATTTTTGCTAAACCCTACCCGTACTCCATTATCTGGATCTAAGCTATCATGCGCATCCAAACATCCACTGACAAATTAGCACCTGTGCTCGGGATGCAGCGAAACTTGGCGCGTCTGTATTCACAATTGGCTTCCCCGACCCGTCAGAATTGGGTTTATCGCCGATAACTTACGTCCGGCACCATCACCTCCACATCGGGCCTTCAGGACGATCCTACAAAGTGGCGTGACCTTCATAAGTTGACCCTGGCGTGACCCCCTTGAAATCCGTCTACCCCCAGCCCCTTTGAATCCAAAACGAGCCCGTTTGTCCATTGGGCCGGCCAACCCTAAAAGAGCGACAACCTAAAGGCGGGCACCCCAGCCGAAAAGAGAGCGGTAAGACACCCATACCGCTTGACCTAACCACCTAAAGGCCCCTTTTTCCTACACACCGTCAATTTCTGTTGCCACTGGAGGTAATTATGAGCCATCAGCGTGCCTTGAGAAACAACTCAGGAACGGCAGAAGTGACTGCTCAGAAACGCTCGAGCTCACAGCCCGCACTTTGCCTTGGGGTTGCGGCGCCGTCCCTGCGGCTGCCGCAGCGCTTCGAGCAGGACGCGGACACGGTGGCGCTGTACCGGTTCGACGAGGGCGCCGGTGACGAGTGCCACGAAGCCACCGACCCAGCGCTGACGCTCCGCGCCCACAAGCGGGCTCTCTGGGACTCCGCCGAAGGGCTCGGCCCCGTCATCCGTTTCGAGCGCGGCAGCAATGACGACGCGAACGTTCTGGTGGGCCCCGTCAATCACGACGCGCTGGAGCTTCGCCGCTGCCCCGACGAGTACACGGTCGAGGCGTGGGTCCGCTACACCGGGCCCCGGGGAGCGGAGCTCGGTGGCGAGCACCCGCGCACGACGGCGCAA
Organism: uncultured Planctomycetota bacterium; assembly: GCA_964486115.1. GTDB lineage: Bacteria > Planctomycetota > JACQVV01 > JACQVV01 > CAZANL01 > CAZANL01. Next base: position 1,113 of record CAZANL010000595.1, on the reverse strand, counting down.
ATCTGCGGCACGGACGAGGACGGCTTCAGCCTGCCGACCGGCCAGCGCAAAGGCTGGAGCTTCTCGCTACACGACGGCACCCGCGAGCAGCCGCAGGACGGCCGGCTGATGCCACAAGCGCGCAACTTGGGTCAATCTGACCACCACGACTTCAGCGATCTCACCGGACTCGAGGGAACGCGTGGGCCATTTTTCTGCGGGTTGGCCGACGCTACGGCCGTCAGCCGCACCGGGCTGGAGGGCGAGGGCTGGCATCACATCGCATGGCAGTGGCGGAAACTGGACGAAGCTCACTGGCTGTTTGTTGACGGGGCGGTGGTCTGGTCCGGGCGCGCGCCAGAGACGCGCGTCGTCGGCCCCGTGGTCGGCAACACGATTCCATTCATGGTGGGTGGCGTCGTTCACTCACAGGACCCGCCGTTCTACCTCGGCTGGTGCTCGTTCGAAGGCGAGATGGCCGGCCTCCGGATCTCACGCGTGCTGCGGATCGTGCCGACCTACGGCCACCTGCACTACAACGAGCGCAGCGGGCCGTCCACCGAAGATCAACGCGCTGCAGCACGTGCACACCCGGCCAGCTTGTCGGATGCCACCGTCCAAGTGCCTTATCGCGCAGCGGTGATCGTGGAAGGCGGCACCGCCGCGTCATTTGCCCTGCTGGACGACGAGCAACCGGCGGCGCTCCCGCAAGGTCTACAGCTCGATCGGCTGCAAGGTGTCGTGCACGGCGTGCCAACGGTGCCCGGGACGACATCCTTCACCGTGCTGGTCACCGCGATCGACGGCCAGCAGGCACGACAGCCGTTCACGCTCTGTGTGGTCGAAGGGCGGCTGGCCACGCGCTCGCTGCCGCCAGCCTTCGGTGGGCGGCCGTACAGCGCCGCCCTCGAGAGCGGCACCCTCGGCCCCTCGGTACGCTGGCAGTCCAAGGGCGTGTTCCCACCGTGGCTATCGCTGCAGGAATGCGATGACGCTGGCGGCTGGTGCATCACAGGGACCCCGCCCGAGAGCTGCTGTGGAACCGTTGAGCGGTTGACACTCGAGGCGAGCACCACCACCGGCGCCGCTGTCGACCAGACCACCCTCGAACTGCGGATCTTGGCTCCCGGCCTG
>CAZANL010000594.1:0-3612 GCA_964486115.1 uncultured Planctomycetota bacterium | reverse complement strand
AGTCTGTCAACGCGAAGGCGGGCCCCACGAACGCCCTGATCGCACTTTCTGCACAGAAATGTCTGGGTTGACACGGAGTCCCTGGCGCTCTTATACTCCCGCCGCCAAATGTCTGACGAGACCTACGATTTCTTCGGCCAGATCGCGATTCGCAATCGCTTCACCAGCTTTCAGCAACTGCAAGAAGGCCTGGAGTACCAGGCTGAAGAGGACCCTTACAAGGCGATCGGGCAGATCCTGTTCGATCGGGGTTACATTACCGATGGTGCGATCAATGCGGTCCTGCAGGTCCAGGGGCAGCTGCGAAATCCGGAGGAGAACGATCCGTTCAGGGCGGCCAACGATCTGGGAAAGCGCATCATCAAGCTCGGTTTCGCCGAGCGTGAGCAGGTGATCGAGTGTCTGAAGCTGGTCAAGGTCGCGATGAAGGCCAGCCAGCCGGCACCGAACCTGACCCGTCTGTTGCACGAGAAAGGCTATCTGGGCGAGGAGCAGTTGCTCAAGCTGGACCAAGGTTGGGACGACCAGGGCTTCCCGCGAATCGAGGGGTACAAGATGCTGCAGGAGCTACGCTCTGGCGGCATGGGAACGGTCTACCAGGCACGCCAAATCGCGATGCACCGCATCGTGGCGCTCAAGATCCTGCGGCCCAAGCTCAGCCGAATCGAGACCCACGTCAGACGCTTCATGGAGGAGGCGCGAGCCCAGGCACGCCTCAGCCACCAGAACATCGTGGGCGCAATCGAGGCCGGGCAGTCTCGGGGGATGTGTTACTTCGTGATGGAGTTCATCAACGGCGACTCGGTGATGGAGATGATCAACAGGGATGGCCCGCTGAAGTTGCGCAGAGCGTTGGTGATCACCTACGAGATCGCGCGGGCTCTCGAGCACGTGCACGCCCACAGGATCATTCATCGGGACATCAAGCCGTCGAACATCATGGTCAATCACAAGGGGGTCTCCAAGCTCTGCGATCTGGGCTTTGCCAAGATCGATGATGAGGATGTGATGGTCGGCATGGCCGGCACCACACTGGGCACCCCCTACTACATGTCGCCGGAGCAGGCTCGAGGGCGTGCCGATCTCGATGGGCGCAGCGATCTGTATTCGCTGGGGGCCAGCCTGTTTCACATGCTCACCCGAAGAGCACCCTTCTACGGCAAGAACGCGTCAGCGGTGCTGCGCAAGCAGATCACTGAACCGCTCAATTTCCGCACCCGCGAGATCAGCCTTTTCGGCGATGATGTGGTGGCCATCGTCCAGCGGATGATGGCCAAAGATCGTGACGAGCGTTACCAGTCGGCGCGGGACGTGATGGAGGCACTGGCTCCCTTTCTCGGGCATGAGACGATCGGTACCGACCTGAGGCACGACAGTTCCTCGATGACACAGCTGCTGGCGGTCGAAAAAGCCCAGATTCTCGTGATACACGACTCCCTGGAAGGGACACCGGAGGTGGAGGCTGTGCTGTCCGGTATTACCCGCGAGGGATTCTCCCCGAGCGTCTGCAGCGTAGAAGACCTCGACGAGAAAGAACTTATGAGTTCTGACGGGGTGCTGATCGGCATCCCTGATGGGAAGCTCTCCGATGCGGTCGAGCAGCTCTTGCAGGGAACTGAGGCTCTCGACGGAAAAGTAGCAGGAGTATTCATTTGTGGCGATTCAACATCGGGTGGGGCGGCTCTTCAGGCTGTCCAGGAGGGTCTGCTAGCTGCTGGAACGGTCCTTCAGGGGGGCCTCAGAGGGTATCTCGGGCAGACAAAGGAGCCCAGGGATGAGGGCTTATACCGCGCTGCGTTAGAAATCTTGGGAAAACAGGTATGCGAACTGGCCAGACAGCGGGTGGCGGTCGGCGAGGTTTGATGAGATAATGGATTAGCTTTTTACGGTAGAGCCAGAGGGGGGCACACGATAATCCGGGCCGGATGTGCCCTCCTCTCTACCGTCTCTTCGCCTGCCAGAATGGCACGCGGGTTGCGCTGTCTCGAGCCGTGTTTCCCCCCCCTTACGGTTCGACTGGATTTGGAGACGCACCGGATGGAATTTTGTTTCCAGGTGTCCCGATTCTGGAACATCTCCGATCAGGGGGAGGCCATGCTCGATAGATTTCTCTTTCCGCTACCGGTTACGTTGCTGCTGACCGGGTTTCTCCTTTCGCTCGCACCAGACGCCGAGGCGCAATGCCGGAACGGCGGTCGCGGCTACCGTGGTTTCGGCCTGAGGCTTCGGAGTCATCAGGGTTCGCGGAGTCGGGGTCCGACTCGCACGTACCGACCTTGGAGCGTCACGCCCGGCAAGGAGCGTTACCGGGTGCCAAGAAGCGTCCACCGGACGCTGAGTTGCTATCAGCCGCGGACGTATTATCGGCCGCGGACGTATTACCAGCCGCCGACGTATTATCAGCCATCGACTTCGGTGCTCACAGTGAGTCCTCCCCGTATGGTGTATTCGGTCATTCCGAGCCAGGCCGCCGGCTCGACGCCGCTTTCCTCGAGTCTGCCAGCTCAGCCCGAGGCACATACGCCGCCCACGCCCAAGCGGGAGTCCGAAGTCCCACTCGAAGAACCGCTGTCGCCGGTTTTCGCCCCGCTCGAGTTGGGCCTGGCTGCGCTGCGCCGGGGCCAGTACCTTTCCGCTCGTCGCAATCTGGAGAAGGCATACGCTCGCACCGGCTCGCGACAGGCGCTGATGGCGTTGATGCTGGCCCGTCTGGCCAGTGCCGATGCAAGAGGAGCCAGCCTCTTGGGCCGGATCGTGGTGTCCAACGCCGGAGCGCGGCCCGTGCGTCTGCAGTGGGATCCTGTGGTGCTGCTGCCCTCCGAGGAGACATTCGCCAGTCTGGTCGGAGATCTGGAGCGGAGCGCGGGCAGCTCGGCCGACCAGCACTTCCTGGCCGGTCTGCTGTGGTTTACCGCCCAGCAGCCTGCAGCGGCGCGCGGCGCCTTTCGTCGTGTTTTGGCGCTGGCTCCCGATGACGGGCAGTCCAAGGCATTCGATGCCAAGATCCAGCACGGGATCACCGTTGCCTACAGTCAGGAGAACTGGAAGGCGCTGGCCGGTCTGCTGGGCCAGGCCAAGACGACGGCACTCCAGCGTGCGGTGTCTGATCGAGCCGCCACGCAAGTGCGAATCGAAGCCGCTAAGCGAGAACTGAGCTTGCTCCACGACCGCCGTCGTAGGGCTCGGCAGAGACTCATGGTAGAACTGGTTGCTCTCCGCGCCGAACTGAACCAGGGAAGGATCGAGCCCCTGGCCTACGTCAAGCAGAGGGACCGACTCTCCTCGGCCTGGGAGGTCGAGCAAAGCAAGATCGCCCTGGAGAAGGGGGCGGTTCTGGCCGCCATTGAGCAGGGTCAGCAGAAGTTGACCACGCTGAACGAGGTCGTCTCCACGCTGTTGACCGACTGACGGGCATCGGCTGCGAGTGATGCCCCGCTGATGGAGCAAGTAGGGGAGGCACCCGACGGGCCGGGGCTGTTACGGCTCGCCGAGGCTCCCCCGCTTGGCCGATCGTCTGGCGGTGCGCGTTATTTGAAGGCGGAGGACGCTTTCTGGGATCTGCCGCGCTTGCTGCGGGCCTTCTTGTGACGTTTTTCCGCGGCTCGGTCGGCG
>CAZANL010000593.1:0-3613 GCA_964486115.1 uncultured Planctomycetota bacterium | reverse complement strand
CAAGACCGTCGAGCAGTGGCTCGGGCGGCGTTACACCGAGCGGTCGAGTGCGCTGGCCAAGCAGTTCGTGCGGGACGGGGAGCCGACGACGACCGCCTGTGTGGCTCGCTTCAAGCAGGTCCGAGGGCAGATTCTGACACTGGTCGCAGGACTTTCCGGCGCGAGCAGCACCCGCTTGCGTGACCGGCCGCTGGCGCTCTACCGGCTGCTGTGTTCGCTCTACGAGGCGAAGACCCAGCGCCCGTTTGCCATCGCTGGCTATTCGGCTCAGCTCGATGAGCTACGGCAGATCGAGGCAGTGGGGCTCGGGTTGGGGGCGGCCCTGCCTGGTGAGGCTCCTCACGAGGATGGGCTGGACGAGATGACGGGCAAGATCGACCGGGAAGAGATCGGCAAGCAGCTGCACATTTGGCAGCGACCAAAAGCGATGGAAAAGCGCAACGACCGATTCCCCGGACTGAGCCCGGAGGAGCGGAAGTTGATCTGGCTGATCAATCGCTATCGGGACATGCTGGGGCGTTCGGTTGTGCGGCTAGAGACCCGTCTTTGCCTGGCCAGTCAGGGCCACACACGGGCGATGCTCGATCGCGGGTTCTTTGCCCATCAGTCTCCGCTTCGGGGGCTGAGAGAGCCGACCGACAGGGTCGGCGCCGTGCGCTATCCGTGGCGCGTCGTGGGAGAAGTGCTGGCGCGCAAGTCGCAGGACCCGATCGCGGTCTTCGAGGCGTTTTTGCATTCGCCGACCCATCATCGGACGCTGATCCACCCCGGATTTCGCGAGATCGGCATCGGCAAGATCAAGGACTACTGGACGGTCGAGCTTGCACTCCGTCGCTGAGCTAGACCGGCATGCGTTGGCATTGGCCGAGGAGCAGGGCACACCGTTTTTCTTGTTCTCGGAGGGCGCCTTGGCGGAGCGGATCGACCAGATCCGCGGTGCCTTCGATCAGGTCGAGATTGCCTATTCGGTCAAGACCAACTACGAACTGGGGCTGCTGCGCCGGATCCAGCAGTTTGGCTGTGGCGCTTCTGTGGGATCCGAGATCGAGTTGGCGTTGGCTCGCCAGGCGGGCTTCTCTCCAGAGATGGTCTGCCTCGACGGTCCGGCCAAGAGTGAGCGGCTGATCTGTGAGGCTCTGGAATGGGGGGTGCGTGCGTTCAATGCCGATTCTGAGGAGGAGCTGGATCGGCTGGCCGCCAGCAAGGCGCGAGTCCTGCTTCGTGTGAGGATCCCGCCGGGCTGGCGAGGCGGCGTCGCTGAGGCGGCTGCCGGCCGGTTCGGCGTTCCGTATGCGCGCGCGGTCGCGCTGCGTGACCGGGTGCAGGGGTTCGCCATCCACCTGGGAAGCCAGCTGGTCAGCAGCGTGCACCACGTTCGCTGGCTGGAGAAGCTGAGTGCGCTGAGGCCGAAGCCGGTGGAACTCAACTTGGGGGGCGGGTTTCCCTCGCCATTCTTGCGGAGGGGTTTGCTGGGGCGGCGTGCGCCAGGGCTGCGTGCGTTCTGTGAGCCGATCGCCAGGGCGGCTGCCGGGCTGGGGGCGCATCTGGTGCTGGAGCCCGGGCGAGCGATCGTCGGCCCGGCCGGCTGGCTCTACGCCGGGGTGGTTGCTCGCAAGTCGAGGTGGGCTTTTCTCGATGCGGGCAAGAACATGCTCCCGGAGTCGCTGGTCTTCGCCCGGCGTCAGATCGAGCTGGTGGACGCGGGCCAGCGGGCGTGCAGGCGGATTCATCTGGCGGGGCCGACTCTCTCCAGCGCCGACGTGCTTGGATTCGGTTTGACGCTGCCTGACCTGCAGGTGGGCGATTTGCTGCGTTTCGGTGCTGCGGGGGCATACACCCTCTCCCGGGTCTCGCGCTTTGGAACGTACGTGCCCCCGGCCTGGATCGTCACTCGGGACGGGGACCTCGAGCCACTGCGGCGCCCGGATTCACTGGATGACGTGATGCGACCGATGGTCTAGAGGTCCCGTCGTGCGCGGGGGGGCGCGAGGACTTTCACGCGCGGCGAGCTGCTGGACAGTACAACTAGCAGGAACGCCTGAGAAGCAGCCCGTCTGCCGCGCTACTTGCCTGTCGCTTCCCGATACTTCTGTATGTGCGTCTGCCGATGGTGATACGGCGCCGGTCCGGCGTAGTCGGTGATCTGATAGGCCGTCCAGTTGGGGTCGATGTGTCGTGGCAGCTGCTCGGTCTCGACCCAGCGGCGCTCGGCCGGCAGGTAGTGCCAGTAGTGTCTGTGCGGCGTGCAGTAGTAGATGTCGGCCTGGACATAATAGAGCCAGCGGTGGGCCCCGCGGTCTTCGGTCGCAACGCGGATGTCGGAGTGGGTCTCGCAGCCGGCCAAGGCCAGGGTCAACAGCAGCGAGATGATCAGTGGGCTACGCATTCTTGCCTCTTCTGTTTTGCACGTGTGTTCAGACTTCGCAGTCCGGCTGGTTGCGCGCTGCGAGAACCAGGATGTTCAGGCGGCCACGCACTCGGCCTCGTCCTCTTGCTTGCTCTTGATGGGCTCCTGCTCCTTGTAGAACTCCGCTGCTTGGTGGTCGCCGCTGCGCGAGAATAGCGAACGCCACCAGCCGCCGGTCTTCTCGGTCATCACCCACTGTCGGTTGGTCAACGAGCGGATGAGGTTGAGTGATGCGTTGGAGAAGTAGCCCAGGAAGTTGGGTGTGGCCTGGAAGATGCGCCAGAGGCGAGCGGGGTTGCCGTAGAATCGCAGCTGGGCGTACCGCTGCAGCCACTTCAGCCGTGACTGGGAAACCTCGCTGAGGTTGTAAGAGGTGGTCCAGTAATCGATCGAGCTGTAGTCGATCGACATCTCGTGCACCTTCTGTTCCTGTTCCCGATAAAGCTCGGTTCCCTTGAAAGGGATCACGATGAAGAAGAAGGCGTTGGTCAACTGGGAGCGGCAGGCCCACTCTATCGTGGCCCGGATCTCCTCCTTCGTCTCACCCGGAAAGCCGATCATGAAGAAACCGCGGGTATTGATTCCCACCCGCCGGCACTCGTTGATGTTCTCCCAGATCCGATCCAGCTTGATGAACTTCTTGATCTCTTTTTGGATTCGCGGGGTGACCGTTTCCACGGCGACCGAGATGTGGTGGGTTCCAGCCTGCTTGAGCAGTCCGATCAATTCCTTGTCCAGCATGTCCGTGCGCAGGCCGTTGGGGAAGAACAGCTGGGCCTCGATCCCCCGTTCGATCATCAAGCGGCAGATCGCTTTCGCTCGCTTGAGGTTGGCATTGAAGATGTCGTCGACGATCTCGAAATGGGTCACGCCGAGCGTTTCCTGGAGCCACTCCATCTCATCCACGGTCTGCTCCGGAGACATGCCACGAAAACCCTTGCCGAACAGGTCGTGGCAGTAGGTGCAGCGATACGGACAGGCCCGGCTGGTGAACAGGTTGGCGTACTTGTGGTACTTGCTGACGTGATTGGCCATCGACCAGTTCTGCCAGTAGGCCTCGTGATCGACCAGGTCCCAGGCTGGGCGGGGGATGGAGCCGACGTCTTGGATGAAGGGGCGAGGCAGGTTGACGGTCACTTCCTCGGGATTCGGGCGCCAGGCCAGTCCGAGAATGCCGCTGAAATCGCTCCTCTCTTGCTCCAGGGC
>CAZANL010000592.1:0-3616 GCA_964486115.1 uncultured Planctomycetota bacterium | reverse complement strand
GGTCGCGGAGCCTGGCAATCGCACCGCCGACGAACTGCTTGTCCTTGAGCAGGCCCAGAGCGATCGCTCCAGCAGAGTAGTAACTGTCATCATTGCGGTAGCGGTGAATGTACTTTCGCAGCGTAGAGCGCCCTGCCGCGTCTCCTTGAATCCCGAGGGCCAGCGCGACGAAGGGACGCAGTAAATAGCGGGCGCGCTTCAGCGCATCGATGAGAAAGGGTGTCTGGTCCGGCTGCCGAAGCCGGGCCAGTGAGAGATAGGCGAATCCCTTGGTCGGGATGTCTTCGACTCGGCTGATCATCCGACGCAAAATCGCGGTCGCCGAACGTTCAGAACGTTGCCCGAGGGCTAGCGCAACAGCCCGCAGCACCATCGGCTGGTCACGGCGCAGCCCCAGCGGGCGGACGAGTTGATCCAGGGCCGACTTACCGGGCTGTCGTCCCAATCCGTATGCGGCCAGGGTGCGCATCATTCTGTTATTCCGGGGATTGGCCAGGACCTGCCCCAGGAGTCGAACGGACCGCTCGTGATGCAACATCGACAGGGAGAGACAGGCGCAGAGTTGAACGCCGATATTATCCCGACGCCGGATCACTGTCTCGATCTGGGGTACGTACTTGGGGTCTCCGAGGAAACCGAGCGCGACCGCGGCGAAGCTGCGCTGGTGTCCCTCCCCGCGGGGATCGAGCAGCAGCTTGACGAGTCGCGGGCCCGCACTCGGATCCTTCAACAGGCCGCGGGCCAGGGTTGCTGCGTGGCGCACCTGCCAGGCCGGATCCGCGGTCATCCGCCTCTCCACCTGCCGCGATTGGTCCGGACCGCCGACCTTCCCCAAGGCGACGACCGCTGCAAGCCGCACGCTGCGATCCCGGTCATCCAGTGCCGCCACGAGCGCAGCCATCGCTTGGGATCGTTCTGCGGTGCTGTAGGAGGTACTTCTGCTGCCTTGGCTGCTGTCTTGCTGCTTGCGTTTCTGCCGAATCGTGAGGTAGAGCTCTCGGTGGTGTTTCCACCAGGCTTCCCAGCGTGTCGGATCGCTCTGATTGTCCTGGAACTCCAGGAAGGGTTTGGTTCCCGGCACTCATCAGCCGCCGGCACGGACCGCAGGTGCCACGAGCAGGGATACCATGACGGCCAAGATGCAACTGGCGATGATTCCTCGGGTCATCCTTCGCTCCTCTCGGGGTTGGCGTTCTCGAACAGGCAATGAGCCTGTAGGCCATCACCAGTGCATCACTTGCGATGATTCAGTGGGCACACCACCGTGAGCCTAGGGCCCTTAGTTGGAGCACAAGTGGTTGTCCTGTAGGGTTCAATGCGTCTTCCCGTGTGTTGATTCGGAAAAATTCGAGAATTTCTCAGATGAGGGGCGTTCACTGCGCGTTCGGGTTTCGGTCTTCTGAGTTTTGAGTCGGACTGAATTACCGGGGTGCCAACACCACATAGGGTCAGCCGGCGGATGGTATTCAGCCATTCGGGGTAGCTGAATAGCGACAGTCCGTGTGTGCCCGCTTGGTATGAGCCAGGCACATGGTGGGGGGCGGTCACTGCGCAGGTAGGGGCCTCTGGTTAGCTGTGAGGCTGCAAAAGTGGGCGTCGCACGGCCTTGGTGTCCCTGGTGTTCAGCAGATGGGTGATCGCTTGCTTCAGGCTGGCGAGGTCCGCCGGTTTGGGCAACACCTGATCGGCGCCTGCGGCGAGCATCTCGGCAGACCTTCCCGAGGCGCTATGAACGAGGATCGGCAACCTGAGGTCCAGGCTGCGAATCAACTCGATCAGGGCCAGACCATTGCGGCCCGGCATGTTGAAATCGGTGATGACCAGGTCGATGTCCAGAGTTTGGAGCCGCTTTTCTGCTGCGGTGACGTCGAGGGCCGTCGTCACGGTATGCTCCCAGCTACTGGCCGCGGCCTTCATGAAACGGCAGATTATCTTTTCGTCGTCAACCACCAGAATATTGGCCATGAGTCACCTTGGATGGGTGCGATGTGTTGCTGAATAGAAAACAGCGGATCCTCACCCTATGAATGGTTGTCTGGAGCAGGGATCCCCCTACAAATCAGCTGAGATTTCACAGAAGTCATCTCCCATGATCCCTATAGCCCGGATATTCGCATTTGTGGCCTCTGCTTGACCGCTTAGGGTAAGTTCGCTGGGATTTTGTCCAGGATGTGGCCTCTCGATCCCCGCTGGATGGGGCCTGTTCGCCTGCTGGCTATACCGAAAAATGATACTCTCCAGGCACAGACATGACTCCTCCTACCGCCCTGGACCTGGTGCGTGACGGCGCGATCTGCTCTAACCACTCAGGCAAAAAAGCCAGATTCCGAAAAAACGCTGATGTGAAAGGGCTGTCGGCGGCGTTCTTTTCCCAAAACGGCACTGGGAATGGAGCCAACAGACATGCTGAGAACACAACGACCACCGGTCCGCAAAAGGGCTCGCGTGATGTCCCCGAGTGACCAGGAACTCTATCGGGGGTGTTGCGACGACTCGCTCGACCAATCACTGAAGTTATTGCTGGATCGGCACTGGGAGGGCTGTTTTCGCACCAGCTACGCGATTCTCAGGGACTCCGCTCTGGCCGAAGACTGCGCTCAGAACGCCTTCATCAAGCTGTCGGAGAAGGCTGGCCGGAAGGAGACGCTGGACAATCCCGCAACATGGCTCAGGAGAGTAGTGGTGAATGAATCGTTGACGAAGCGTCGGGCCGAACAGCGGAGGACGACACGCGAACAGAAGGTCGCCCGGGACACCGAGCAGCGGGCGGATGGTCCGCAGTTCAGTCTGGAAGACCTTGTCGGGTCCCTCTCGGAAAAGCTCCGCGTTCCCCTCGAACTCCATTTTGGGCTGGGATTGACCCACAGTGAGGTTTCTCACGCGCTGAGCTGGCCTGTGGGAACGGTCTCGTCCCGGATTCGCCTGGGTCTCGAACGGCTTCGAGAGTCACTGGGAAGCCGTGGAGCGGCTCTCAGCACCACCGCCATCGTGTCACTGCTCCAGGAAACTCATGCCGCAGCCGCACCGCCGCTCCCGGCCCCGCCCGCCATCACGGCGTTACTGTCTCCGGTAAAGGTAGCCGTTGGGTTCAGCATGGCCAAGAGCATGGTGGCAGGCCTGATCGCCCTCTCGCTGCTGATGGTCGGGGTGCTATTGAAGCCGACACTTTTTCCGGGGGAAAACGACGGTCAGCGGTCGAAGGAACTTCGCCGAGCCAGCGCCCGCGAAGACGCGTCAGGGAGGCCTGGCGCAGACCGGGACCGATTGCGGGCAGAGACTGGGACAGCCAGGTTGGATCGGGACGCGGGCTCCGGCGTTCCGATGCAGGGCAAGAACAGTAGCAGCGTCAGCGGAATCAAGCCGGACGGAATGGGACGGTCAGCAGCGGACAACAAGGCAGGGTCAGCAGAGGCACGCAAGGGGGCGCCGACCTCCCCCAAGCACGTCTCGGTCAGCGGGTATGTCACCGATCGACACGGGCGCGCTTTGCCCGGGGCGTGGGTCAGCATTTGGGCGAATAAGTTGAATCTCCCATTCGCGGGCAACCCGCACATGGCGTTGACCGACGGCAGCGGATATTATTCGATCGACCAGGTGCCGAAGAGACTTGCCCAGC
>CAZANL010000591.1:0-3624 GCA_964486115.1 uncultured Planctomycetota bacterium | reverse complement strand
CAAGGTGATCGCCTTGTTCAGCCGTATCGCCTTGCCCTTTTCAGTCCCGGAGAGAAGAACGAGGTATTGCATCACGCCCCGATATACTTGCACAAGAGGGGTCCAAAGAGCACCAGAAAGATCGTCGGAAAGATGAACAGCAGCAGCGGAAGGAGCATCTTCACCGGAGCCTTGGCCGCCTCACCCTCTGCGGTTTGAAAGCGTGCGGTCCGCAGGCTCTGGGCCTGAACCTCCAGGACCGAGTTCACGTCGCCGCCCATCCGATCGCTGTGAATGATCGCGCTGGTAAAGATCGCGACGCTGACCACTCCAGTCCGCTCGGCCAATGTGCGAAGCGAGTCCTCCCGACTGTTGCCCACTCGCAGACCCTGACAGACCTTGCTGAACTCCTCGTTCAGCGGCCCCGCCGGCATCTCGCGAACCATTCGCTCGAGACCGACCGTGAAGTCCAGCCCGCTGCGCATCATCAAGCTGAGCATGTCGATCGCGAAAGGCAGGGACCGGGCGACACGCTTCTGGCGCGTTGAGGCCTGTTCGGTCAGCCAGATGAAGGGCAAGATGGTAAAAAGCAGGGTCGGGAAAGCGACGACCATCCAGGAGCCGAAGTTGGCATAGAACAACAGGCCGGTCATGAACCCGCCTGCAGCCGAGACGACACACAGCCCCCAGACCTCCGTGGTGCCGAGAAAGTCATCCTTCCCAGCGTGGATCAGGTCGGTTTTCGCCTTCAAGGTGAACTTCTGATAGAACTTCCAGAAGTAGATCTTGAAAAAGTTGGGGTTGTCGTCGGGGGTCTCCATCAACTCGAAGAACCTGACGACGATGGTGCCGAATCCACTCAGGTATGGCGCCAACACCCGCAGCAGTCCCGCGTCGGATGCGACGGTTCCGCCCTCTCCGAGGGTGGTGATTTCTCTGTTGAGGGAGTACATCCCCCAGACGAGCAGGCCGACCGAAAACCCAGCGGATATGACGATTGCGAATAATTCTAGGTCCACGGCTCAGATCTCGATGTTCACGATTGCACGAATCACCAGATACCCCAACAAATCCAACGCGAATATCAAGCCGATCAGCCCCCAGCCGGGCCAGGTCGTGAGCATCGGCGTCATGTACTCCGGATCGATCAGGCCTATGACCCACATCAACACGAATGGGATCGATGACACGATCAAGCCCTGCAGCTTTCCCTGAGAGGTGATTGAGCGTAACTTCCCGGACAGTTCCAGCCGGTCCCGGATCACAGTCGCCGTGGTTTTCAACATGCCCGGCAGGTCGCCGCCCTGCTCGGTCGTGATGTTGATTGCATTGATGGCGATCCGCAGATCGGCGATCGGCATCCGGTCGAGCATGTGGAGCAGAGAATCACTCTGAGTCACTCCCAGCGCCATCTCCTTACACACGATACGGAACTCTTGCCGCGTCGGGTCGGGACTCTCCTGCACGATTACCTGGAAAGCCTGGGGCAAGGCAAGTCCCGCCTGGACGGAGGACTTCATGTTGTCCAGACAATCCGGCAGTTGGTTCTCGAACTTGCGCAGGCGTTGCCAGCGCATCACCGCGACCAAGATCGTCGGAAAGAACAAGCCAGGCAACCCCGCGAAGAACCCGAACACCGGGCTGCCCGCTGCCAGCGCGCCGACCATCCCGAGCAGGATGAAAACGAGCACCGACAGGTACATCAGATGCAGCGGCGGAATCGCCAGGTAGAGCTCATCGAGGCTCTCCCCAGCACCACCCAGGTACTGGCTTTCGTACCCCTCCCAACCTCGACCGAACAGCATCACGCCAGATAGCACGAAAAGGCAAACGGACATCCCCAGCGTCAGGTAGATGGTATAGAGCTCCACCCCCATCTAGTTCTCCCCCTTGACCGCAGTAAACCAGAACATCACAGCCCGCATTATAGTCAGACGTTCTTTCCGCGCCAACACTAGTAGAAGATGTCCATGTCGATTTCGAAGCCCATCTCCAGTAGATCCGGATAGAAGGTCGGAATACTGCCGGTCGCGCGGTGACTTCCGAGAATCTTGCCGTTCTCGTCAATGCCGGTCTGGTCAAACAAGAAAATGTCTTTCATCACGACGGACTCGTTCTTTATTCCCTGGACCTCGGTGATGTGGGTTATCTTGCGGCTTCCGTCAGAAAAGCGCAGCGTCTGTACGAACAGCTTGACCGCGGCCGCAATCTGCTCGCGACAGGCCTTCGCCGGGATGTCGAACCCGGCCATCAGCACGAGGCTCTCCAGTCGGTTGATCGCCTCCTTCGGACTGGATGCGTGAATCGTCGTCATCGAGCCATCATGGCCGGTGTTCATTGCCTGAATCATGTCGAAGGCCTCGCCGCCACGGCATTCTCCGACGATCACACGATCGGGACGCATACGGAGACAGTTGATCACCAAGTCCCGGATGGGGATCGCGCCCTTGCCCTCGATGTTGGCCGGCTTCGACTCCAGTGACACAAGGTTCATGTGCAGCAACTGGAGCTCGGCAGAATCCTCGCAAGTAACAAGCCGCTCGTCGTGCGGTATGAAGGTAGACAGCAGGTTGAGCAGGGTCGTCTTCCCCGAGCCGGTACCGCCGGAGATGATCATGTTCTTCTTGGCCTCGACGCAGGTCTGGAGGAACCCTGCCATCTCCTTGGAGACCGCGCCGAACTTGATCAGGTCCTCTACGCCGAACGGTTTCTTGGAGAACTTGCGGATCGAGATGCTGGGCCCGCTGATCGCTACGGGGTTGATCACGGCATTGACCCGGCTGCCGTCCTGCAGGCGAGCGTTGACCATCGGCGTGGTCTCGTCGATGCGCCGACCGATTCGCGAAATGATCCGGCGGATGACATTGACCACCTGATCGTCGTCCATGAAACGCCTGTCCGAGAGCGATATCTTTCCGCTCTGCTCGATGAAGATCCGGTCCCAGCGGTTGACCATGATCTCCGTCACCGTTTCGTCCGACAGCAGATCTTCCAGCGGCCCCAGGCCAAGCGACAGATCGAGCATCTCCTTCAGCAGGGAGTCGGAGTCGACGTAGCGCGGGAGCTCTCCCTTTTCCTTGATGATCTCACGCAGCGCTTGTTCCGTCTTGGCCCGGATCTCCTCCGGGCTCTCCTTGAGCACATCGAGCCGCTGCATGTCCTTGCGTGACAGCAGCAGCTGGTGCAACTCCCGCTTCATGTCCATGTACTCGGCACGCTTCTGCTCACGCAGCGCCTGCTTTCTGACGTCTGCGCTGGCCTCCTTGCCAACAGGCTGCTTGCCACCTTTGCGCTCCCGCGAATCGAGGCGAAAGATGATCGTGAATGGACCCAGATCAATCCGGCTACCATTCTTGAGCGGCCCCGCTCCCGACAACCGATGACCATCGAGGTAGGTCCCATTGCGGCTGCCCAGGTCCTCGACCAGATAATTGCCATTGTCTTTTTTTATCTGGCAGTGGCGGGAAGATATGTTCGGCGCCTCGAGCACCAGGTGATTCTGCTGAACACGACCGATCACGAACGGTGCGGCCATCATCGGAATCGCTTTGGTGCCGGCGCCCTCTAGTGAGACAACCAAGGTTGGCATGGCTTGTCTACCTGATAGGGGTGACGGTCACGACACGCTGCGTACGGATTATAACC
>CAZANL010000590.1:0-3628 GCA_964486115.1 uncultured Planctomycetota bacterium | reverse complement strand
CGGTTCGCAGCGGACCCCGGGCAGCCACGTGAGCACGGCAGCGACCCGCAGCCGACGCATCACGTCGGAGCAGAGAAGCCAGATCGGCCGAACCCGCCGGGCCTGGAAAAACCCGTCGCTGCCCTGTCCCTGGTACAGGGGCAGCATCAGCCTCCCCTCTTGCGCAGCCCGGACCTCCCCTTGCTCATCGTGAGCCAGGACCTGGCCGGCTCGGACCCGGTCGAAGTTGCGGAAACCGGGAGTCATCTGGAATGTCTGCCCCGGGGCGATCCGGTGCCTGTGGCTGATCTCGAGGATGCGCGGCAACCCTTCGGACAGCCGCGAGAGGGCCTCGCGGCTGGCGGTGAACTGGGGTAGCGCAGCCGGCTGCAGATTGCCGGCGGCTACCAGGGCGCTCCAGATCGCTGCCGCATGAGAGTCGATACTCTCCGGTGCGTCGTGCTGACCGCCTTCGATTCCCAGAGTCACATGGCCCAGGTGATTGATGTACTCCAGCAAGGAGCCGTCGACATGCTCTTCGATGCCGAGGATGATCGGCAGCGCGAACCGCCTGGCAAACGTCCGATTCCGCAGGGTGTCGCCGATGCTGGCGAATGGAGGCCCCTGCGCCGAGCTGGTGTGCAGGTCGACGACGTAGACCTCGCCACGCGCCTCGGCCAGTGCGTCCTGAATCGCCCGCTTCAGCTCTTGCTGCTCGAGCGCTTCGGCGGTAGTCCCGCCCCGTTGGGTCCAGCGGCGGTTCAGGTCTTCGTCGATGTAGCGTCGTCCGTCCGCCAGCGCCCGGCGGTTGCCGACGATTCCGATCAGATCTCCGCTGAATGGAACGTCGGTTCGAGCCAGCTCGTCCAGGACGCGACGGATGGCCAGCACACCCGCGGGCTCGTTGCCGTGCATGCCGCCCAGGCAGACCACCAGCGGCCCGGGCGCGTCACCGCGGTGGCGGCCGAGAATGCGTTATGGCGGGGCGAGGCCAACGGCAGGGGGAGGGGTCAATTGCACACCCAAGAGGGCACAGTTTACCGCAATTGCACGTTTCGTCACCTTGTTTGTAAGATGGGTGGACGAACTGATGCTACCTGACCACCTGTGCCAAGGCCTGCGGGCGATTTTCATCGGGATCAACCCGGGGATCAGATCAGCCGAGACGGGACATCACTATGCCGGACGCGGCAACCGGTTCTGGCCGCTGTTGCACGATGCGGGGCTGATCCATGAGCCGCTGGAGGCGCAGCAGGATGCCAGGCTGCCGTCAATGGGATTCGGGCTGAGCAACATCGTCGAGCGAGTGACCCCCGGCGTGGCGCAGCTGGCCGGCGCCGAGCTGGCCGCCGGGAGCCTTACACTACGGGAGAAGCTGGCTGCTTACCGGCCGGAGTGGGCGGTCTTCGTCGGGCTGACGGTCTATCGGGCGATGTTCCAGCATCGCGGTCGCCTGGCCTGCGGTCCTCAAGAGCCGGCGCTCGGCGATACGCGCTGCTGGGTTGTGCCCAACCCGAGCGGTCGCAACACGCACTACACATATGATGCTTTGCTGGCCCTCTATCGGAGGCTGGCCGAGCAGCTGGCCCGTCCGCGGTTCACTCTGCTGGCCCACCACACAGAGCCCTTGCACTACGATCTCCTGCTGGAGCGGCCGGATAGCTGCTGGACCTGGCGGCTGACCGCACCGCCCGGGGAGCCGCTCGAAGCCACTCGCATCGCGGATCACCGCAAGCACTATCTGACCTATGAGGGTGAGGTGTCGGGCGGGCGGGGGCGGGTCGAGCGGGTGGATCGCGGGACCTATGTCGTGGGACAGGCGGGGGAGGTGCTGCTCGACGGTCTGGAGTCGTCAGTCGCCGTACCGCTGGCGGTGGACCCCGAGGCTTTCTCGGGGCCGTGCTAGATCCGCCCAGATTATTTATTCCCTTTTGGCCGTTAAACGCATTCACGGTAGAATGCGCCGCTTTCCCACAAACAACGACGATCCGCCCCGCGGAGGCAGTAATGACAGAAGCATTTGAGGGTTCGGATTTCTACGAACTCGACGACCTCCTCACCGAAGAGGAGAAGATGATTCGCGACAGCGTTCGCGAACTGGTCACCCGCGAGGTGATGCCGTGTATCGTGGAAGCCACGCGCGAGGGCGTGTTCCCGGAGCAGGTGATCAAGCCGATTGCCGAGATGGGTTTGCTCGGCGCAAATCTCGAGGGCTACGGCTGTGCCGGCCTGGGTCCGATCGCCTACGGCCTGGCGATGCAAGAGCTGGAGCGGGGCGATTCGGGCGTGCGCAGCTTCGTGTCGGTCCAGGGTGCGCTGGCGATGTGGCCGATCTACGCCTATGGCAGCGAGGAGCAGAAACAACACTGGCTGCCCAGGATGGCGACTGGCGAGGCGATAGGCTGCTTCGGGCTGACCGAGCCGGACTTCGGCTCCAATCCGGGGGGCATGCTGACCCGTGCTGTCAAGGACGGCAACGAGTGGGTGCTCAACGGCGCCAAGATGTGGATCACCAACGGCACGATGGCTGACGTCGCCGTCGTCTGGGCCCGGACCGAAGACGGTATTCGCGGGTTCCTGGTGGAGAAGGGGACACCGGGCTACAGCACCCAGCAGACCAAGGGCAAGTTCAGCCTGCGGGCCTCGGACACGTCCGAGCTGATCTTCGATGACTGCCGCATCCCCGAGCACAACCAGCTGCTGGGGGCCGAGGGCTTGAAGGGGCCGCTGAACTGCCTGACTCAGGCGCGCTACGGCATCGGCTGGGGCGCGATCGGCGCCGCGATGGCCTGCTTCGACGAGGTGGTTCGCTACTCCAAGAGCCGGATCCAGTTCGGCAAGCCGATCGGCTCTTTTCAGCTCGTCCAGGCCAAGCTGGCCGACATGCTGACCGAGATCACCAAGGCGCAGCTCGTCTCCTGGCGCCTGGGTAAGCTGAAGGAAGCGGGCAAGGCCAAGCACTACCACGTCTCGCTGGCCAAGCGCAACAACGTCGCGATCGCGCTGGACATCGCGCGTGAGGCTCGGGATCTGCTCGGTGGCAACGGGATCATCGACGAGTACCAGACGATGCGGCACATGTGCAATCTCGAGACGGTCAAGACGTACGAGGGCACGCACAACATCCACACCCTGGTTCTCGGCGAGTACATCACCGGGATTCCCGCGTACCGTTGAGCGAGGGGGAGCTGAGCGGGAAGTGGGCGCTGGTCTGCGGCAGTAGTCAGGGGATCGGCCGGGCCTCTGCGGAGGTCCTGGCGGCGAGGGGGGCGACGATCCTGCTCGTCGCCCGGAACGTCGAGGCGCTCGAGTCGGTCCGCGCCGGACTGAGCGGTGAGGGGCATCAGCTGCTGGCCCATGACTTCACCGATCCCGAGGGGCTCGGCGCTGCGTTGGATCAACGGCTGGCGGACCTGGGTCCGATCGAGATTCTGGTCAACAACACCGGCGGCCCGCCGCGCGGTCCGCTGACCGAGGCCGGGCCGGAGGACTTCTTGCGGGCGGTGCGGATGCACGTCGTGGCCAGTCAGCTGTTGTTACAGCGCGTGCTGCCCGGCATGCGACAGGCCGGCTATGGGCGGGTGATCAATATCATCTCGATCTCGGTCAAGGCACCGATCCCCGGGCTGGGCGTGTCCAACACGACGCG
>CAZANL010000589.1:0-3628 GCA_964486115.1 uncultured Planctomycetota bacterium | reverse complement strand
GAGGAGTGCTTCGACCGTGAGTGGTACCTGCAGTTGTTCGCCGACGCGCGCAAGTCGCTGAAGAAGCTGATGCAGGAGCAGGACAAGCAGCCGGCCTACGTGGCGTTCCGGTTGTTCTACTTCGGCAGCGCCGACGGCGAGGGCTTCTCGCAGAAGCAGGTGGCGGAGACGCTGGGGATCAGCGTCGACCAGGTCAACAATCACCTCCGCCGGGCCCGTGTGCTGTTCAGCGGTCTGATGCGCCAGAGTCTGCGGGAGACCTGCGGCGGCGAACCGGACGCGGAGGTGGAGCAGCTGAGCCGCTTTCTGCAATCCCACCGGCTCCAGGGGCTGCCCCCCAGCTCGATCCTCGACCCGGCGGCCCGGGGCGACGCGCAAGCCTGACCCGCCCGCGACCGGCCGGGGCACCTCCGCTCGGGCATCGCGCTTCGGACCTGCCGCACCCGTCATCAGCCTGCGGCCAACCGCCTGAATTCCAAGGTTTTCTTACAGGGCCAGGGACCTCATCCGGTTGTCCAGCTGAGGGAGCGAAACCAGCGCCCGCCAGTCTGGCCCGCCCAGGTACCGTCGAAGACCCCGGACTTCTTGCTCGCACAGCAGCAGGGAGTCGAATGGCAACGGAGACGCCCGATGACCGACACCCCGCAACGATCTGCCGAGTTACCGATCATCGAGCACCAGGGCCTGTCGGTCTTGTTGGACCGGCTGCCGTTCCGGATCGGCCGGGCGTCCGCCAACGATCTCACGCTCAACCAAGACCGACTGATCTCGCGGGTGCACTGCCGGATCGAGCGCTCCAACCAGGGGTACCGGCTGACCAACCTGGCCAGCCACAACGGCATTCTGGTCAACGGCGGTGCCTCCGAGCAGGTCCTGCTGGCCGACGGCGACCGGATCCGGATCGGCAGGCAGGTGCTGATCTTCCGGCAGCCTGCGCCGCCGACTCCTGCCGTTCGGCGCAGGCGGCCGGATCGATTGCGCAGGTCGCATCCCGGCCCGGTGCTGCTGCTGCTGGCGGCCGTGCTACTGGTCCTGGTCACCTCGCTCATGCTGCTGGCGCACTCCCGCAGCGCGTCCGTTCCGGTCACCGCCCGTAAACCGAGCGCTGGAGACGAGCTGGCCACGCTGCGCACGGAGCTGGCGACGCTGAGAGTTTCCCTGCGGACCCGCCGCGCGCCCGACAGCGAGAGAACGAAACGCCACGGCTCGGCGACGCAGGTCCAGCGCGCGGCGACGGAGGTCCAGCGTGTGGCGATGGAGGTTCAGCGCGCAGCGACGGAGTCTCAGCGCTCGGCGACGGAGGCCCAGCGCTCGGCGACACGGGTCCGGCGCCCGGCGCCCCGGCGCCAGCGCTCGGCGACCGAACTCCCACCCATCCCGCCCAAGACACGGCCCAGGCCTCGGGCCGAGCCGGTGCGGCGGCTGAAGCGGCAAGGGACCAGCATCTCCCGGGTCAAACGATCCACCCCTTCGGGCCGGAGCCAGGCGACGCTGAGGAAGATCCCGTTCTACGGACTTAGGATTGGCGGACCGCGCATTGCCTTCGTCGTCGACCGCTCTTCCAGCATGGCGGATCAGTGGTCCGAGGTGCAGGCCAAGCTGTGCTCGGCCATCCGAGCGCTCACGCCGAAGCACCGCTTCACGGTCGTGTTCTTCGCGGCCGCGCCCACGCTGCTGAGCCGGAAGCTGCTCCCCGGGACGCCGGAGGTCAAGCGCGAGGTGATCCGCTACATCCGCAGCCAGCGCGCGCGCGGAGCGACCGACCCCCGGCAGGCGCTGAGGCTGGTGCTGAAAGACCCCCGAGCTCTCGACGAGGTGGTGCTGCTGACCGACGGACGGCTGAAAGAGCGGGACCACGCATACATCGAGGCCTACCAGGCGTTCGCCGGACGCCGTCGGAAGATGAACAAGCCGATCGCGCAGCTGCGATTGGTGGCGATGCGCGACCACTCACTGATGGGACGTTCGCTCCTCCCTCGAAGAAGGCTTACTACGGCGGGTCGTTGATCGATCCTGGGAGTGAACGCGGGGAGCGACATTTTTTCCAGAAAGGCTACCAGCCCTTACACCTTTCTTGCTGATGAGTAATCCGGCTAACTGACGTTCCGGGACACGCGTCTATTCAGCCCTACCTGCAGTCAATAATAGCAGAACAACAAACGAGAATACTGGAGTCACCGATGAATACGAACCCGATGATCAAACTCCACATACATAACGGTCTCCCAACTGGTCTTGGGCATGATTGGCCTGCCTGATCTGCCTGTCACCGGCAAGACATACTCCGCAGCTGGATGCGCCTCCCGCCAGACACGGAGCAGGCCGAGCATGCCTGGGCTGACGCTGTGTGCCGCTACGTCGCCCGGCCTCCGGTTCCCGACGCGCGCCTGCACCTGCGCGACGACGGCCGCGTCCAGCTAGCGCTGCGCCGCCCCTATCCGGATCCTACACGGCCCGCTTGCTACAACTCCCCCTCAAGAAAAGGGCGGTTATAATTCCTCTTCTCTTGCGTGTTTCATAGCTTCTTCTCCAGACTTTTTATTGTGCTGTTATTTACGACGACGGCGGCCCTTCCGCCCTTCGTCCTGTTTGGGATCCTCGGGCGTTTTGCCGATCACGACGTCGAAGGACACGGTCAGTTCGCCGATCTTCGATCCCTTCATCGGTTTGTATTCCCGGATCAGGCTGTTTCGCGCTTTATCATCCTTGATGGAGTTGAGGATCCGGCCCCGCTTGTTTCGCTCGTCTCCCTTCGTATAGATCTGGGTGGTGAGCATCCGTTTGGTTCCCTGCTTCACGGCCAGGTGGATGTGCGAGGTCCGCGGGCCGTACTGGACGGGCTTGATCGTACGGAAGTAGTACTCGCCCTTGCTGTTGGTCAGGAAGCGGCCGAAGCCCTGGAAGTTGCCGTCCCGTTTTCCCTGGTTTGGCGCTTCGGTGTGGATGTAGACGCCGTGGGTGTCGACCTGCCAGATCTCGACGATGGCGTTCCGGATCGGTGCTCCCGAAGTGGATAGAACTCGCCCTGTCAGGTGAGTGATTTTGCCGACGGCGGGCGTAAGGCTGTCGTTGATCCTCAGAAGGTCGTTGTCGGTGTCGAGCGGGAGCTTGTTGGGGTAGAACGGCCCTTCGGTCTGGCGGGCGGTCTTCGTCAGTTCGTCGGCGAAGAGTCCCGGTGTGGCCATCGCGGCGACGTAAAACATTGAATGCTGGATCATCTGGCGTCAGGTGATCATGGTCTTCTCTGCCTCCTTTGTTCGTTGGCTTGACAGTCGGGTCGCCGAATTGGTGCTCCGTTAAATCGATAAACTGTTTCCTCCGCTACACTGCGTGCCCGTTGTTCAATTATAGAATGGGAATCCCCGGGGACAAACGGCCGGCGCTGGGTTGGGAGGGGACTGAGATCGTGTATGCCTGCAGGGTTCGTCGTTGTCCCTGAAACATGTGTTTTCGGGACGGCCTTCCCCTCAGACTGTGCCATATTTGTGACAACGTCCCTGCTTTTTGTGGAAGTCGCCGGTTCGGCAAGTGAATGAAAACCGCTGAGTGTTCTTCGAATGCACTCCCTATTTGCTGGACGAAGACATCTCTTCGAGGCGTTTTCGATGCTTGGCCACCTTCTTCATCA
>CAZANL010000588.1:1097-3629 GCA_964486115.1 uncultured Planctomycetota bacterium | reverse complement strand
GAAAGGCCCCAGTGGCATCCGCGCCGCCCCAGCAAGATAGCTGATCGGATCGAAAGGTACGAATGGCAGCAGCCGTGCTACGAGTATCGCCGTCACGCCATGACGCGACATCAGCGCATCTGACCGTCGTCGCTGCTGCTCCGTGGTCAGACGGTTGACCAGCGGCTCTCCACAAGCCCGTCCGAGGACATAGCAGATCGTCGCGGCCAGCGTGGCGGCGACGATCGACAGGATCCCACCCCAGATCCAGCCAAACAACCAGCTGTTGGTGGCTGTTACCAGGACAGCCGGGATCGGGGCGGCCAGCGCCTGGATGATCATCAGCAAGGTGGTCGCCAGCGCAGCCCAGGCGCCGAGTTCCGCGCCCCATTGCCGGAGGCCGGGCAGGTCTCCGGACGCCAGCAAACCAATCCCTTCGTCGAGTAGCAGGCGGAAGGGCGGATGCAGCAAGTAGACCACCCCGCAGATCAGCAGGGGGCCAATCGCCGCGACCTGAACCGCCCGGTACCCCCGGCCGCCTTCCTCGATCGTCGTATCCGGCATTCCCACGTCAACTCAGACCGCGGGGATAAGTCGACAGGACCTCCGGACCGTCCAGGGTGACCAGCACATCGTCCTCGATCCGTACTCCGCCAAAGTCCTCGATATAGACCCCAGGCTCGATCGTCCAGACCTGACCGGCCTCGATCACCTGCTCGACGGTCGGCGCGAGTCGCCCGCTGTCGTGCACCAGCAACCCCAGACCATGTCCCAACCCATGGCCGAAGTAGCCGTCCAGGCCATGCTGGGCCAAGCTCTGCCGTGCGACATGGTCCACCATCTGCCCCTCTGCGCCCGGCACCAGGGCGGCGATCGCCGCCTGCTGCGCTTCCAGTACTCTGGCATGGATCTCCCGCTGCCGCTCGGTCGGCTGGCCAGCGACAAAAGTCCGCGTGACGTCGCTACAGTAGCCGTCGACCCGAGCGCCCAAGTCGATCAACACATACTCGTCGTCGCCAACCGGGCGGTCGCTGGCCCGCCCATGGGGCAGCGCGCTCCGCGATCCGCTGGACACGCAGGGCAGAAAAGAGGGCTCCGATCCGTGACGACGCAGATACTCTCGTATTTCCTGCAGCAATTCCAGTTCGGTACGACCCGAGGTGATGCGCGGAGCAAGGTACTCCAGGCAGGCATCGGTCAGTTCGCAGGCGCTGCGAATCCGGGCGACCTCCCATGCGCTCTTGAGTCTGCGCAGCTCGTCGATCGGATCATTCGCTGCGATCAGCTCACAGCCCGTCAAGGCCGCTCGCCACCTGGCATATATGTCCAGCGTCACCACCTTCGAGTCGATCGCCAGCCGAGCCACCTCCAGCGCCGCCAGCTGCTCCTCGATCAGGTCAACCACCTGGCGTGGCTGACTGAAGGTCTCGACCGGCAGGCAGGAGACTTGCTGCGCCGCCTGGATCGAGTAGCGGCTGTCGCTGACGAAGCAGCCCCGCTCGGGCGTGACGATGGCAAACCCGTAGGAGCCGGTGAAACCGGTCAGCC
The DNA here is from genome assembly GCA_964486115.1 of uncultured Planctomycetota bacterium. Classification (GTDB taxonomy): domain Bacteria; phylum Planctomycetota; class JACQVV01; order JACQVV01; family CAZANL01; genus CAZANL01. Next base: position 2,102 of record CAZANL010000588.1, on the reverse strand, counting down.
AGCGCAGGTTGTCCACATTACTGACCAACATGGCGGGCAAATCGGCATCAGCCAGGGCCTGCTGGAGTCGTTCGAGAGGTCTGTCCATGCTGCCAGGATACCCCTCACCGCCCGTTCATTGCCATGCGCCCTCCCATTTCTGCCAAGTTCATCTGATTGAAAATCGTGTATTTTATAGGGAGCATTTTCCGAACAGAGCCGTTCTCTTTCGAAAGCCCAAAAGGAGATCCGGATGCATCGATACCCCCCCATCATCATCATCATCGCCACGCTGCTGCTGTCCCGACCGCTCGTGGAGACCAGACCACCCGACCGGCCACAGCTACAGCAGCGCTACAGACTCTGCTCCAAGAGCCGATTCACCGACAGCCAACGCGAGATCGAGGCGCTGAGCCTCAAGGCCGGTAAGCTGGCGGACGCCGGCAAGACCACACCGATGTCCACACTGGCCCGCCAGCTCTCTCGCAACAGCTGCACGCTGAGCCTACCGGCGCCCTCGGAAAAACCGATCGGCAGCGCCAAGATCTACACTCAGCGTAAACCGGGAACCCTGCTCGTCGGACACCTCTGGAAATGCGACGACTGCGCGAATTGGCATTTCGGCCCCGCCACCGGCTTCGTGCTGGCCAAGGGAATCGCCGTCACCAATTATCACGTCGTCGATCAACAGGACAAGTCGACGATGGTCGTGGCCAGCTCCAAGGGTGACGTCTACCCCGTGACGGAGGTCCTCGCTGCAAACCGCAAGGACGACGTCGCAGTGCTCCGCTTCACCGGGGGCGACGACCTTCCCCCGATCCCCCTCGCGCGGGAGGTTCGGATCGGGACGACAATTCACGTGCTGAGCCACCCCCAGGGACGGCTTTATCTGCTGACCAAGGGGATCGTCGCCGGCTACTATAAAGAGAATGCAACACGCATGCTGGTCACCGCCGACTATGCCCAGGGATCGAGCGGCGGGCCAGTGCTCGACGGCCGCGGCAACATCGCCGGGATCGTCAGTGC
>CAZANL010000588.1:0-1087 GCA_964486115.1 uncultured Planctomycetota bacterium | reverse complement strand
ATCTATGCAGAAGCCGAGGGGGGGGATGGCCGCGACCTGCAAATGGTCGAGAAGTTGTGTATCCCCGTGAGCAGGATCCGCGCATTGATCAAGGCCCCGGAGAAGACCCGATGAGACCACTGACGATCCTCCTGCTTGCGCTGGTAGCAGTGACGCCAGCAGCGGCAGAAGAGACCCTGAAAGACCCGAAACAGATCCTGAACAAGTCCCGCGCTGCAATCGCCGCGCTCAAGGCCGTCTCCTACAAGGCCACGATGAGCGGCGAGGTCAGCCTCGCCGCGTCGGTGGTTCGCGCCATCGGGATCTCGGCAGGAGTGCCCCGATTTCGACTCGACGCAAAAAAGACAGAAATTCGCGGAGACGGCAAACAGGTCGCGATTTTCGACCACACACAAAAGACGGCCCTGCTGGCCTCCGACATGAGAGCGCTGATGGACAGTGGGAACGAGGAACTGCTCGCGCTGATCTGCGGGTTCTTCTTCGACGGGGGCGAGAACTCGATCATGGCCGAGGCGCAACACTCGAAAAAGCTGAAGCTGCTGGGCCAGGCGAACATCGCCAAGCAACCCTGCTATGAACTCTCCTTCGAGATCAGCGACCCTGAGGAACAGGAGTCGATGACGATCCGCTTGTGGATCTCGAGCAAGGACTTCCTCCCGCGACAAATCGAGGCCCCAGAGGGCAAGATCACGCTCTCCGAGATGCGTCGCAATCCCAAGCTCGAGCCCGATGCGTTCAGTACACGAGCTCCCAAGGGCTACACGCAGAAGAAGATCGAGAAGCCAGCGGCGCTCAAGATCGGCTCGGTCGCGCCAGACTGGACACTGAAGAGTCCGGGCGGGAAGCCGGTCACACTCAGTAAGCTGAAGGGAAAGGTGGTGCTGGTCACCTTCTGGGCCAGCTGGTGAGGACCCTGCAAACGCGAAATGCCTCTCGTGAAGAGGCTACAGAAGACCTACGCGGGCAACCAGAACGTGGTGATCTACGGCATCAACATCTGGGACGAACGGGATGCAGCGATGGCGGCGGTCAAGCAGCACGGGCTGACCTACGCTCAGTTGCTGGAAGGCGATGCGGTGGCCAAGGC
>CAZANL010000587.1:0-3631 GCA_964486115.1 uncultured Planctomycetota bacterium | reverse complement strand
CAGCCAAATAACCGTAGACCCCAGCACGGAAGGAAACTAAAGATGATGATCGAGATGAATGAACAGACCCTTCGCAGTACCGACATCAGCGGTGGCCGTCGTCACTGTCTTGGAAGTGGGACGGTTATTCCGGGGATAATGCATGTCGGAAGGAAACTAAAGCTATTAACCCCGGAGCAACGGTTCCGACTCATCAGATGATCGAGATGAATGAGATGAGGCAATCAACAAACTGGAGATTAGCGACAGACCCTTCGCAGTACCGACATCAGCGGTGGCCAACATCCCGGGGATAATGCATGTCGGTTGGACAAGTTGGGCAGGCGGTGCCGATAGAACGAGGCCCGGCACCCCGGACGAACGGACTGCAGAGTATGCGATTGTGTAGTTTGGAATATGTTGCGGGAACGGATAGTTAACGCAGATCACAAGTGATGATAAAAAAGAATCACTAGTTCAATCTCTGACTCTGTCGCCATTACTCCGCACCGGGTAATCCAAAGATCTACAGGCCTTCCCACCCCTCTTCAAAGAAGGGGGGCCGGTAGGCCTGTTTTGTACCCTGGGCAGGACTGTATCGGCCGGTACAATCCCCGGATCCGGAGTCGTTTGATCACTCCGAAGTAGTATCGTCGAATGCCTCCTTTGCGGCTCACCAGGCCGTCCAGCCCGCCCCACAACCAGCGCGTCTCGAAAACAGATCTTTCCCAGGCAAGTTTTGGCACAGAAATGGCACACCCTTGGGGTTTCATCCGGTAGGCCGGTGACCCTGATATCCCAAGTGTCTGGGGTTCAAGGGGAAGAATGGAGCGGGCGACCAGATTTGAACTGGCGACGTCCACCTTGGGAAGGCTCGGGCCGCGAGAGCGGGGAATCGTCTTACCCGAGGGCATCGAACAGCTGCTCGATCTCGTCGTCGATCTGTGCCGGGCTCTCCACGGTGCGGGCAATCTCCTCGCGCAGCGCGTCGGCGTAGCGTCGACGCAGCCGGGGGACGGCCACCTTCACCGCGCCCTCCGACATCCCGAGCCGGTCTCCGATCTGGCGGTAGGACTCTCCGCCATCGGTGGTGATGAACGGCTTGATCGCCTCGAACGTTCCCTCCTTGCCCCGCTCGGTGTACTGGGCGCGCAGGCGGCCGATGACGCTGTCGAGCAGCGTGAGCGCCCAGCGGCGGTCGAACAGCCGCTTCGGTGTCAGCTGGTCGGCTGGCTCGACCAGGTAGCGCGACTCCGCGTTCGAGAAGTCCAGCGATAGCGGTTTGAGGCCGCCACCCCGCTTCTGGGCCCGCTCCAGGTCGCGCTGGTTGGCCAGGAAGTGACGCATGCAGGCCAGCAGGAAGGCGCGGAAACGGTCCTTCTCCCGGTCCACCGAGCGCAGCCCGTCCTTCTCCAGCAGCCGGGCTAAGAAGGACTGGGTCAGGTCGACCGCGGTCTCGGCGTCGTGCCCTTGTCGTCGGGTGTAGGCGTAGAGCGGATACCAGTAGCTCGAGCAGAGCGCCTCGAGCGCCTGCTCCGATTCGGGAGAGTGGTGGTTCCCGGCGGCCAGAACGATGCTCCAGTGTGTCGTGGCGAACGCGGACATCGACCGTATGCTACTCCTGCGGGTCGGGCCAGACCAGCGCGGACCTGAACATCTGTGCGCCGACACATGTCCCGCAGATGATGGTCAGGAAGTACCTGTTCTCGAGGTAGCTGACATCCGTGAGCACCAGGAACGTCAGCGGTGGGATGGTGCAGAGTGCGAGGCAGACCAGCCACTTTTTCCCGGGCGGTCCCGACAGGCGTGCGGGGAGAGACAGGCCGATGCCATAGCTCCAGCCAACCAGATAGGCCCACGGCACCAGGCGCCAGGCTGGCTCCAACACCAGCCAGAGCAGTGCCAGGACGGCCGACTGGGCGACGATCAGGGCCGCGAGGTAGCGATGATCGAGTCGCGCATCCCGGGGGTGGCGTGGGGGCTGCGCCGGCTTGCCGGTCGGCAGCAGGCTGCGATGCTGGTCCAGCGGCACCGTCACCAGTCCCAGGCTGAAGACCAGCAAGGGAAATACGGTGCCGAGGATGCTCATCAAGGAGACGCTGTCTTCCCAGACGCAGTCCTGGATCGTGCGTGCCCCCAGGAACAGCCCAAAGCCCAACCCGACCAGGCCGAGCAGGGTGTAGAGCCGTACGTACCCGGGGCCAACGGGCTGCGGCGTCGGCGTCGGGTGGGTCGTGGTCGTGCGAAAGACGTCCCGCAGGCTCAGACCTTGCACGCGCATGAAATAGTCAACAAGCGCCCAGAGCAAGACGAGCCAGAGCAGGTGTCCCCAACCGATCAGCCCACTCAGCTGGTCGGACAGGGGGCCGGCCTGGCGCACGTGACCGGGGTGGTCCTGGAACCAGACCAGGTACTGGTTGTGTTGCCACAGGCCGTAGGCCAGGCCGGTCACCAGGGCCAGCAGCAGCGCGCCGAGGGTGCAGATCTTCCAGGGGTTGCGCCTCGCTCAGCTGAGCGCGCGGTGCGTCGGGCTGGCCGGCCGGGCCAGCACCGGCTCGCCGGCGAGGAGGCGGCCCAGATCATCGGCCAGCGTCTGGGCCGAGGGGTAACGCCGCTCGGGTTGCTTGTCCAGGCACTTCAGGCAGATGTTCTGCAGGTCGGTCGGGATGCCGGCTCGGAGTTTGCCTGGCATTACCGGCTCCTCGTGAGTCAGTCGGTGCAGCACCGCCGCTGTCGTGCCGCCGACGAACGGCGGCTGGCCGGTCAGCAGCTCGTAGAGGATCGCGCCCAGCGAGTAGACATCGCTGGCCGGCCCCAGCCGGTCCAGGCGTCCGATCGCCTGCTCGGGGGGCATGTAGCTCGGGCTACCCATCACCGTGCCGCTCTCGGTGATGCCGCCCGCCGCATCCAGCTGCTTGGCCAGTCCGAAGTCGGTGATCCGCGGGTTGTCCTGCGCGTCGATCAGCACGTTCTGTGGCTTCAGGTCGCGGTGCAGCGTTCCCCGCTGATGGGCGAAGTGGATCGCCTCGGCGATCGTCTGCAGGTAGCCGGCAGCGCGCGCCGGAGTCAGCGGGCCCTGTGCCACCAGCTGCGCCAGGTCCGGGCCGTCGATGTAGTCCATCGAGAAGTAGTGCTGGTCGCCGTGCCGGCCGACCTCGTGGATCGCGACGATGTTGGGGTGCTGCAAGTTGGCTGCCGCTTCGGCCTCGATCAGGAAGCGCTGTCGGGCCTCCTGGTCCGCCAGGCTGCCGGCGAGGATCATCTTCACCGCCACTGTCCGGTTGAGTGTGACCTGGTGCGCCTTGTAGACCACACCCATTCCGCCGCGGGCGATCTCCTCGATCAGCTGGTAGTCGCCGATGTAGCGCAGGCTGACTCCGGGGGCGGCCTGCGACGCAGTAGAGTCGGACTGCTCGGTGCGCTCTCCTGCGCTGCCGGCCGCCTGGCGCAGCAGGCAGCGGGGGCACAGCCCCTCTGCGACATCAACGGCCAGCGGGGCGCCACACTCGGGACATGTCGTTTTCGCCATCGGTCTCCTCCTGCAGTAGAACGTGTGTCTACCCGCTTCAGAAGGAAAAAAGACCGCTGGTTACAGGGCCCCGAAAAAAATCTTCTCGCAGCGCTTCGCCATTTCAGGCTCAGCGGCTACATG
>CAZANL010000586.1:2046-3633 GCA_964486115.1 uncultured Planctomycetota bacterium | reverse complement strand
AAGTCAGTCAAGGACCTCTCAGCCCGGATGGGGTGGATCGATTTGTTTGAGCGCGCTGGCGTGATGCTGATCGGCCCCGGTTGTGGGGCCCTGGCCGGTATCGCGTTGGGGGCGGCGGCCGAGCGGATGCTGATCGTCTGTGATGGATTCATCACCACCGCCGCGCTGGCGCTGGCTCACGGCTTGAATCCCAGCTGTGTCGATCACGCGGTCGCGGCCCATCGCTCGGTCGAGGTGGGGCATGCCGCGCTGCATGAACTGATCGGACTCAATCCGTACCTCGACCTGACACTGCGGCTGGGCGAGGGCACTGGCGGAGCGCTGCTGATGCCACTGCTCGATGCGGCGGTCGCGGTGCTCGAGCGGATGGCCACCTTCGAGTCGGCGGGGGTGTCGGAGAAAGAGGTTTGACAGTCTGGCGTTGGGGGCTTGCTCCGATCGCGGCGACGCAGTTCCTCACCCGTATCCCGGTGCCGTGGGTCGAGCCGAATGCCGAGGACCTGGTTCGTGGCGTGGCCTTCTTTCCACTGGTCGGTGCGCTGGTCGGTGCGTCCATCGCGGGACTGGGTCTCGGCGCGCTGGCCCTTGGCGCGCCGCTTTCGCTGGCGGTCCTCGGCGCGCTGGCGCTGGGTCTGCTGCTCACCGGAGCGCTCCACGAAGACGGGCTGGCCGACTGCTGCGACGGCTTTGGCGGTGGCTGGCGGCGGGAAGACGTGCTGCGCATCATGAGCGATAGCCGGATCGGCGCCTTCGGGGCAGCCGGTCTGATCTTCCTCTTTCTGGGGCGCATCGCTTGCTTGATCGAGATGGCTCCGGACACGTGGTTGGTCGCGCTGATATTTGCTCATAGTATGGGCCGCTGGAGCAGCCTGCCGCTGGTACGTCTGTTGCCATATGCCCGCTCGGAGGCTGGAGCCAGCAGGCCGGCCCAGTTGATGGGTCAGCGAGCCGGGCTCTTCATCTTCCTGATCGCCACGGCACAGCTCGCGGCCGTCGGCTGGTTGGGGGGCGGCACGGCCCTGGTTGCGGCTGTCGTAGGACTGATCGTCATCGCGCTCGCTGCGACCTACTTCCTGCTGCGACTGCGAGGCGTCACCGGCGACTGCTTGGGGGCCGCCAACGTACTGGTCGAGCTGGCGGTGCTCGTCGTGTTCACCTGTCTGCACCGCGTGGCCGGATGAGTCGGGTGGTGTTGCTGGTGCGCCATGCCGAGTGTCGCTGGAATGTCGAGCGGCGATACCTGGGGCATCAGGATGTCGAGTTGACAGAGCATGGCCAGGGGCAGGCCCGGGGGCTGTCCGAGATGCTGGCGAGCTGGTCGTACGACGCCGTCTGGTCTTCTGACCTGCGGCGGGCGGTCGAGACTGCGCGACTGGCGGGTGTGGAGCCGCGTCAGGATGCGCGTCTGCGTGAGATCGACTTCGGTCAGATCGAGGGCGCTCGCTGGGAAGATCTTACGGTCGAAATACAGCAGGCGCTGGTGCAGTTCGAGGACTTCCAGGCCCCGGGTGGAGAGTCAGTCGCGCGAGTCCGGTCCCGGGTCCGCGAGTTCCTGGATTCACTGCCGCGAGGCCGACATGTCGTGGT
>CAZANL010000586.1:0-2036 GCA_964486115.1 uncultured Planctomycetota bacterium | reverse complement strand
GATGCGAATTCTGCTCGGTGTCGGACGTAGGATCGAGCCCGCCTGCGCAGTTGAGCTACCGGACCACGAGTCCGATGCGCCGTCCAACGCAGTCCCGCCATTTGCCGTACACTGAAGACCAATGACCCGACCCGACTATGTGATGATCGGCGGCTTCCTCGGCGCTGGCAAGACGACCGCGATCGGGGCCTATGCCCAGTGGCTGGCCGAGCGAGGTCGTCGGGTTGGGCTGATCACCAACGACCAGAGTGTGGGGCTGGTCGACACCGTGCTGCTCGGCAGTCGCGGCTTTGCGGTCGAGGAGATCACCGGAGGCTGCTTCTGCTGCCGCTTCAATTCGCTGATCGAGGCCTCCGAGCGACTGACCGAGTCGACACGACCGGATGTCTTCATCGCCGAGCCGGTCGGTAGCTGCACCGATCTGCGGGCGTCGGTCAGCTTTCCGCTGAGCAAGATCTACGGCGAGCAATACCGGGTGGCTCCCCTCTCGGTGCTGGTCGACCCGCTGCGGGCGTTGCGTGTGCTCGGGCTGGAGGATGGACCTCGCTTTTCGGAGAAGGTGATCTACGTCTATCGCAAGCAGCTCGAGGAGGCCGAGAGCATCGTCATCAACAAGGCCGACCTGCTGGATCCCGACCAGCTGGAGCGTCTTAGTCAGGGGTTGGCGGCCACGTTCCCGGCGCGGCAGCTCGTCATCTCGGCTCGGGAGGGGACAGGACTCGATGAGTGGTTCGCCTGGATCGGCCGGGAGTCGTTGTGTGAGGATACGCCGCCCGACGTGGATTATCAGATCTACGCCGAAGGCGAAGCGCGGCTGGGCTGGTACAACGCCACGCTGCGGCTGTCGTCCACCGTCCCGTTCGATGGTAACGCGCTGCTGACCGAGCTGGCGAAGTCGATCGGTGAGAGCGTGGGGCAGACGGTTGCGCATCTCAAGATGACCCTGCTGCCGACCCAGTTCGGTGGCGATCTTGGTGTGATCCATCTGGCCCGAAGCGACGCCTCGCCCGAGCTGTCTCACACCCTCAAAGAGCCGCTGGCCGAGGGGCAGCTGACCGTCAACTTACGTGCGGAGGGGGATCCAGAGGCGGCCCGGGAGGTGGTTCGCACGGTACTCGATGGCTGTGGTCCAGTGGCGACCTTCGAGCACGAAGAACGATTTCGTCCGGGCAAGCCGGAACCGACCCATCGAATGTCGAGCCGTTGACAGCCGATGGCGGTCTGAGGAGAATGGCGCCTGCTGATGACCGGTGAACCTCAAATCGTCTACTGTCACTGTGCGTATGCGCGGATCCTCCCGCCAAAGACCCGGGGGGAGGTGCTGGATGGACTGGCCGGTTCGGATCTACCATTCGAGGCGGTGCCGGACCTGTGCGAGATGTCGGCTCGTCGTGATCCGCGCCTGATCGAGTTCGCGGCGGCTGGCCCGCTGCGGATCGCCGCCTGCTACCCCCGCGCGGTCAAGTGGCTGTTCTCCGCCGCCGGTGCAGCGCTTCCGGATGAGGGCGTCGAGGTCTTCAATATGCGTGATCAGAGCCCCGGAGACGTACTCGGCGGTCTGTGCGGAGAGGACCGTTGAGTTCCCGTGTGACGCTGACGGGTGGGGCCCGCGATGGGCAGGTGCTGCGAGGCCTGCTCGACCAGGGGTATTCTGTTTCTTGCGGCAGCAACGAGGACGACGTACTCCTCGTTCTCGACCGGGAGACCGATGCCGAATCCGCGGTGTCGATTGCCGAACAGGCGCGAGAGCAAGCCCAGATCGCTACCCGCCGGAAGTGGAAGCCCTGGTTTCCGGTGATCGACTACGACCGCTGCACCGACTGCATGCAGTGCCTGTCGTTTTGTCTGTTCGACGTCTATGGTGCTGACGCAGCGGGGCACATCCAGGTCCAGAACCAGACCAACTGCAAGACGGACTGTCCGGCCTGCTCGCGGGTCTGCCCCGAGGTGGCGATTCTGTTTCCGAAGTATCGCAGCGGTGCGCTCAGCGGGGGCGATATCACGCAGCAAGATCTTGAGCGGGAGGCGATGAAGGT
>CAZANL010000585.1:0-3638 GCA_964486115.1 uncultured Planctomycetota bacterium | reverse complement strand
TCGAGCCCAAGATGCTGCTGTTCAGCGGTGGCGCGAGCGTGGTCAGTATCTGGCTGCTCTGGCGTCATATCCGATGGCGCGAGCGGCAGCTGTTCATCGATGTCCGGGGGGTCGAACTGCACACCCCGGCGGGTCGGGTGCGCATCATCCATCGCAATCTCTACCTGGGTGGCTGTCGTGGGGAGCCGAACCTGTTTCCCTATCTCGAACTGGTGCTATACGCGAACAACCTGGAGGACGGCCCGCAGTTCGAACACTGGGATGGCGTACGATTTCATCCCTGCAGAGGGCAGCACCTGCCGGGAATTCCGGGTGTAGAGAGAGATCGCCTTTCGATCCCGGGATGCTTCGAGCTGTCTCCAACTGAAATCCTCGAGGTGATTCGGTATTACCGTCCGGATGCGTTGGAGCGTCAGTGACCCTGGCCATCGAGCGGCTCGAGTTGTCTACGCCATTTCCGGTCGGACCGGTTAATGTCTATCTGCTGCCCGGTGGAACGCCGACGCTAGTCGACAGCGGTATGGATTTTCGGGACAACCGCGAGCAGCTGGCTCAGGCGATCGACGAGACTCTCGGTGGGCATGTCACGGTTTTGTTGCTGACCCATGCTCACATTGATCACATCGGCCTGGCCGGCTGGGTCCGGCAAACGTATGGCTGTGAGGTGAGGATCCACCCCGCCGACCGCCGGATGGCCGAGGACTATCCCGGGACTCAGGAATTCATCGCGAGGCGTTATCGCGACTACTTTCTCGGCGCCGGGTTTCCAGAGCCGCTCTACGCGCAGGCCGAGGCGCTGATGCGCTCGACCAGTGACTTCTGGAGACCACTCAGCGTCGACAGTGAGTTGAGAGATGGCGAGACAGTGACGGCCGGGAATACCGACTGGCGTGTTAGCCACCATCCCGGCCACTCGCCCGGACTGGTCTGTCTGCACGAACGGTCCGGCACCCTGTTGGCGAGCGACTTACTGATACCGGACCTGACCACCATCGCTTTCTTCGAGGGGGACGCACGCTGGCGCGGACTGGGGCTGAACCAACACCTGGCATCACTGGAGCGTCTGCAGCGTATTGGGCCGACTCGTGTGGGGCCCGGTCACCGGAGCTGGATCGACGATCCAGCTGCAGCACTGAGCGCTCAGTTCGACAGCATCGAACAGCGTCTGCGTGAGGTGGCGGGAGCACTGGGTTGCATACCTCGCTCGCCGTGGGAGATGGTGCCGGAACTTTTCGGTGAGTTGCCGGACGACCAGGGATGGCTGGCTCTGTCCGATCTGCTTGGAGCGCTGGAACTGCTCGAGTCCCGAGGGCAGGCGCAGCCGCAGGTCGACGACTTGGGCTGCCGGCGCTATACGAGTGGGGTGTAATGGCCCAGCGGGCGGTGGAGTCGATCGTGCTGAAGGTCTGCCGGCCTCGGCGGAGTGGCCGGTGAATTGCAGCGAACCGCTAGCGGGAGAGGGCTTCGAGCACCTCCGCCAGCTCCGACTTCTCCAGCGAACTGGCCCGGGCCAGGTCGGCCAGTGAGAGCACGCCGACCACCTGTCCTGCAGTGTTGCAGACGGGCAGCCGTCGCACCCGGTTGCGGCGCATCTTTGCCGCGGCTTCGCGGATCGGCGTCTGGGGCCGGCAGGTGACCGGGTTGCGGGTCATGCAGGCCTCCAGGAACACCTCGGCGGGAGCGCAGCCCCGGCGGCACAACTCGAGGAACAGGTCGCGGTCGGTCACCACTCCGAGCAGGGTGTGATCCGACTCGCTACGCACCACCGGCACCAAACCGCAATTTCGATCTTCCATGATTGCGGCCGCATCCAGGCTGCTCTGCTCCGGAAACGCGACCCACGGTTGGGGCGTCATCAGGTCTCGCACGATCATGGGCGTAGCGTACCGCTGGCAGGTTCAAATTGCAACGCGTCCAGAGTTGATCCTTCTACAGGTTCGTGGCACCCTGGCTCCATGTCTGAAAAAATTCCGTTGACGATCGACGATGTTCTATCTTTTCGTGTCTGCTCCTCCGTGGCGGTTGCGCCGGATGGCCACTTTGCGGCATTCGTGCTGCAGGAAACCGACCTGGAGGAGAATGGCTACAGCCGCCATCTGTGGCGTTGTGATCTGACGTCTGGCGAGTTGCGTCAGCTGACGCGAGGCAAGGCGTCGTGCACTCAGCCAGACTGGTCGCCGGATGGCCGCTGGATCGCATTCTGCTCCAACCGCAGCAAGAAGCGGGAGGTCGAGCTCTGGCTGCTGCCGACCGACGGCGGCGAAGCGCATCAGCTGACGAGCCTGGGCGGCACCGTAACCACTCCTCGCTGGTCTCCGGACTCGAACGCGCTTGTTTTCGGCTTTCGTGAATTGGATCCCCAGCCGGAAAAGGAAGAGGAGAAGAAGCAGCACCCGGATTTTCACCACGTCCGTCGGCTGTCCTATAAGTTGGATGGCGATGGGTTTCTGCCGGCCAGCCGTTGGCAGGTGATGACCGTCGGAATCGACGGCGAAACGCCGCGCGCGCTGACCGAGGGGCCCTTCGATCACAGCGGCGCCCGCTTCTCGCCGGACGGGGGGAAGGTGGTTCTGACTGCCAATCGAGAGGAGCCGCTGGATTCGGACATCGAACGCAGCGACCTGTGGGTCGTCCCTGCGAGTGGGGGCGCGCTCGATCGGCTGACCGACAGTCCCGGACCCGCGGAGATGCCGCAGTTTTCAGCTGATGGCGAGTGGATCTACTACGTCGGCCATACCGGCGCACCCGGTAAGTCGATGATCGAGAGCTATCACCTCTGGCGGGTGCCCGCGCGGGGGGGCGAGGCGGAGGACATGACGCCGCAGCTGGATCGCAGCATCGGCAACCTGACACTGGGTGACGTGAGGGATGCCAACTTCTATGGTCCTGCACCGTTGATCAGCCCGGACGGACGAACGATCACCTTCGCGATCAGCGACTCCGGGAGCTGTCGGCTGTGGCGTTTGGATGCGGTCAGCCGGACCTTGACAGAGGTGCCGGTCGAGTTGCCTGACGTGTTCGATACCGGCGTGTCGGCTGACGGTGAGCGACTGGTCTACCTGGCCTCCGATCTGGACAGTGCGGGTGAGTTGTTCGTCCTAGATGGGGAGGCGGACAGTCGTTGTCTGACCGATCTCAACCCCTGGCTCGCCGATCGACGCCTGATGCCGATCGAGGAGTTTACCGTGCCGGGATCGCCCGACCTGCAGGCCTGGCGGGTGAGCCCTGACGGCCCGGGGCCGCATCCGACGATACTCGAGATCCATGGTGGTCCCCACACGCAGTACGGCCGGGTGATGATGCACGAGTTTCAGGTGTTGGCGGGGATGGGGTACCAGGTGTTGTTCTCGAATCCCCGTGGAAGCCAGGGCTATGGTCGGTCGTTTGCCGACGCGATCCATGGTGATTGGGGTGGTCCGGCGCACGAAGATCTGATGCGGGTTGCGGACCACGCTGTCGCCGCGGGATGGGCCGATCCCGATCGGCTGGGAGTCGCGGGTGGCAGCTACGGAGGCTACATGACCGTCTGGATGCTGGGCCATACGACGCGCTTCAAGGCAGCCTGTGCGCAGCGCCTGGTCAGCAACTTGGAGAGCATGTTCGGCACCAGCGACGTCGGGTGGTTCTTTTCGATGACG
>CAZANL010000584.1:0-3639 GCA_964486115.1 uncultured Planctomycetota bacterium | reverse complement strand
TTGGCAATGATGTCGGCCTGCTTGCCGTGCTCGGTCATCAAGTCGCGCAATGTCTGTACGTCAGCTGCTCGGCGAACGAAGGAAAGCGCCAGGTAATCGACGCCGAGGTCGAGGGCGAACCGCGCATCCTCCTGGTCCTTGGCGGTCAGCGAAGGTGCCGAGAGATTGACACCGGGGAGGTTCATCCCCTTTCGGTCACTCAGCCGGCCTCCTTCGATCACCGTGCAGGTGATCTCGCTGCCGTCGATTTGGTCAACGCGGAGTTCGAGTAGCCCGTCAGCGAGGAGGATGCGATTACCGACGAAGACATCGGACGACAGGGCGTTGTAGCCCGAAGGAATCAGACCCGGTCGGCCCGGCACATCTCGTGTGGTGACGGTCACCGTCTGCCCCTCCTCCAGCTCGATGCCACCCCCCTCGAATTTGCCGGTACGGATCTTTGGGCCGCAGAGGTCGGCCAGAATGGCGATCGGCATGTTACGGTTCTTGGAGACCTGCTGGATGTAGCCGAAGGTCCGGCGGTGAGTTTCGTGATCGCCATGGGACATGTTCAGTCGAAACAGGTTGGCCCCCGCTTCGACCAGCTGCTCGATCAGCTCTGGGCTGTCGCTGGAAGGGCCGAGCGTGGCAATGATCTTGGTGCGTCGCCGTTTGAGTAGATGAACCGAAGTATCGATGGCCATGGCCGGCAAGATATTCGATTGTGATGTCTGCAACAACCTTCTATTGGAGAGGAACTTAGTGTTCGCGGTGATACGAGCCGCTCAGAGGCCAGAAAAGGGCGGGGCACGCTGTCGCGATATGGCGGCAAGCCTGGGCTGGGGGCTGTCAGCGGCGGTCGGGTCACTCCGGCAGTCGATGGCTGAGCAGGTCGAGGAAACGGCGAACATAATGGTAGGTCAGCCCCCAGAGGACGGGCTGATCGCTGGGCAGGACACGGACGGCCGGGCGCGGGCCGTAGGGAGAATCGAAAAACAGCTGATTGGCTGGCTCGAGCAGTCCGCTCAGCGGGAACCAGAATGCCTGCTGCACCTCGCCGGGATCGACCGACAACTGCGTTGCTTCGCGCAGGTGATAGACGTAGGCCGAGATGACCAGCGGTAGAGGATGACCGTCGACGTCGGCCAGCATTCCCAGGCAGTCGGCGCCGGGCCCGTCCAACCGAAGTCCCACCTCCTCGGTTGTTTCTCTTTCGGCTGCCGCCCGTGGAGTGGCGTCGGACTGGTCCATCGAGCCACCGGGAAATGCCAGGTGGCCAGACCAGAGGTCGCCGGGGTGCAAGGCTCGCTCGATGAGTAGCATCTCGGGGCCGTTGTCGCCCTCACGCAGTATCAGCGCAACAGCCGCTCGCCGTCGATCCCGCGCCACGATCTGTGTCGGCTGATGACTGCGCATCGCGGCGAGAATCATCGGAAAGTCGATCTCAGTCGTCGAAGGGCTCCTGCTTGGCCCATTCCAACATCTTGGATCGGTTGCTGGTGTCGGACCACATCCTGAGGATGTTGTGGATCAAATCGTGGACCTTGGGGGCCGGATAGAAGCGCTGACTACCGCCCGCACTGACGAGAATTCGTAGAGCACTCAGTCGATCTAGGCCATGCTTGATGGTCTCGGGGTCGAGCTGCAGGGCCTTTGCCGCATGCTCCTCGTCGAGTGGGTCACTGCCATGTTCGACCAGATATTGGAGCAGGGTGACCCTCTGCTCGGTAGGTGCCAGATAGCGCATCGACGCTTTGATGCGGAGAACTTGCTGACGAGCCATTTCATCCGGATCGACTCCCGGGGGAGCTGATGATTTGAGCTGGTCGCGGCGGATCTCCATCATCCGCTTCGTTGTCCGGGGGCTGAGCAGGACCGGATTCAGCAGCGCCTGGGTCGCTTCCGCCACGTTCTGCTGGATGTTGAAGAACTGATCCAGCTGAAGCAGTGAGATGATGTAGTCCAGATCGTGCGGTACGTTGGCGAGCACGAGGCAGCCGCCCTCATCCAGGCAGCGATTGTGAGCCCAGACCAAGTCCTCGAGGTCCTTGCCCTTGAGTGCCTGCGCGTCATGCAGGTCGAGCACGACCCGGCTGCCGGGTTCGGTGATCGCCTGGAAGGCATCCAGAAACAGGCCTTCAGGCTTTCCCGACAGCTTGACCTGGAGCACCCCGTTGACGTCAGCTTCGTGCGAGATATTCATCTGCTTGCGATTCTATTCTCTCCACGAGAATCCACGATTCAAGATCGCAAAATCACCCCTATATCCTGACAGAGGAGCGATCGAATAGCTACCTATCTCGCACTGCAAGTTGCCGCGCCGAGGTTGACTGGGCTGGCCAGCATCGATCGCATCAGGTCAGAGGATGCGGGTCCGCACCATGGAGGTCGCACCCGGAGGTTGGATTACTCCCTCAGCTGCTGCTGCAAGAGCTCCGAAACGATCTCCATGAAGTCACGTTCGGTGACGATTCCGACGAGCCGGCGGTCCTGGGTCACCACGGGCAGCGCGCTGATTCGATTGGCGCGCATCAGCTCGATGGCCTTGAGAGTGGTCGTCTCTGGGCTGACAGTGACCAGGTCACTGGCCATGATTTCGCAGACCGCAACTGGCTTACCATTTTGCGACGGCAGTCCGCCCTGTCCGAGGTAGCGCAGCAGCGTTCGATAGGAGACGAGGCCGACGAGCCGATGCTCATGATCCTCGACCGGAATGTGTCGGATCTTCTCCCAGTCCATCAGGCTGGCAACCAGGTCTACTGGCTCATCCTCCTGCACGGTGATCAGGTCCGTGCTCATGTACTGGTCGATCCGCATGTAATTGTGCTTCCAGCCGCCTCCTTCATTCAGTTCTGCTAGGCTCCAGCTGTGAACCGGCTGGTTGGTGTGCTGGCGGACGTGCATCCCGGCAACGATCGCGTTGAGTCGTTCTCCATCGGTGCTCTGGTTGTTTTCTCCCGACGCGAAAGACTTGAGCATCCACTGGGAGCCGGACTGACCTGACACGACCCGCTCTTCGATAACCCCGAGGTAGCGATCGATGTCCTGGCTGTCGATGTTACCGGCGACGAGCCCTTCCCGTGCCATCGGCAGCAGGTGCATGACGATCAACTCTCGCACAGGATAAGTCTGTCCGTTGCTCCAGATGAACTGGGCGTTCAGCCCAGCGCGCGCCGCGGCGGTGAAATTCGCCTTCACGTCTTCATATTTGAAATGATCCCGGACATCGTAGTTCTGCGCCGCCATCGCGCTGATCAGCCCGAACCAGAATGCGGCATTGGCCATCTCGTCGAGTGGTGTGGGACCCGCTGGCAGGATACGGTTCTCGATTCTCAGGTGCGGTATGCCATCGGTCACGCCGTAACAGGCTCGGTTCCAGCGCCAAACGGTGCCGGAAAAAAGTCGCAGAGCGTTCAGGTCGGGCGCGATCCCGTGGGCCAGCTTGTCGAACGGATCTTCGTCGAGATCGGTTCCGAGGACCGCCTTGAAGCGAGCGACGTCTTCCTGGAACAACTCGACAACCGATTTGTCGCACCATTTTCGGCCGAAGCTGACACGCGGGCTGCGGTCCCGCAGATGATGACCCGAGATGCGGGTGTCGACCGCCTGCTGGAATAGCGCAATTCGTGCCTCGCGCCACAAGCGTCGGGAGAACAGCAT
>CAZANL010000583.1:0-3652 GCA_964486115.1 uncultured Planctomycetota bacterium | reverse complement strand
GAAACTGAACCCCGTGAACGAGCTCGCCCTTTCCCACAGCTCCGCCGCCTGCTCGAGTGCTCTGTGGCTGGTCAGCATCAATCGATATCCATCGGGGTTTTACGGAACAAGACACGGCCCTGGCCCGTAGTCAGGGTAGCCCACTCTTGATTATAATAACTGGAGATGCCCTGGATGCGATTTCTGACGGTTCTGCTGGCAACCTCGCTGTGGCTCTGCGGCGCGGCCCAGGCTCAGCTGGACGAAGAACTGGAGCTCGGCCCGACCCAGCGCCGACTGACCCACGTGACGGTCGAGTTGCCACCCATTCTATCAGCCGGGCAGACCTTCGAGGCGCGGGTGGTCTTCCAGGTACCCCGGGGCTTTCACATCTACGGCCCCCAGGAAACCCGCTGGGGCCCGACTGCGGTCAAGATCGCCAACACCGCCAGCCTGACTTTCGGCAAGCCGATCTACCCCGCAGCGACGCTCAAGCTGATCCCTGACCTGGGCCAGACCGCTATCTACCAGGGGCGGGTCGTGGTGCGCATCCGCGGCACGGTCAAGGCCCGGCCGAGCTACCTCGACGGCCGGCAAGAAGTGGCCATCGTGACGGGCTGGAGCACTTGTAACGACCGTGTTTGCAGGGAGATACGGACCCTCACCCGGAACCCACATCGCCTTCGAGCTCAGACGCTCGTGGCCCTGGCCATCCCCCGGATGAGCGGCCCGGCACAGGTCACCGCGGGCCAGACGTTCCAGTCGAGGATCCGCTTCCAGATCCCCAAGGGGTATCATGTGCGGGGCGTCTCCCTCTCACTGTCCAAGGTGCCGGGCATCCGCTGGGGCAAACCGGTCTTTCCAAAGTCGGTCGACGGCACGTACCATGGCAGTCCCGAGGTGGCCGTGACCGGCGCCGTCGAGACCGGGGCAGCGCTCGGCCCGCGCACGGTGCGGGCCACGCTCCGCTGGGGCACGTGCGACGCGGAGGGCTGCCACGAGGCGGTTCTCGGCCACCAGATCACCCGGAAGATAGAGATTCGGAAGGCGCATCGATGAAACCCATGCGAATACTCTGGCTGCTCGCGCTGCTGACCTGCTGCGCGCCCGCCTGGGCCCAGCTGGAAGAAGACGGCGAGGCCAAGAAGGTCACGCTGATCAAGGCGTCGATCGAACCGACCAAGGCCCGAGGCGGCGAGGTGGTGACGCTCAAGCTGACCTTCAGCGTCGACGAGGAGTGGCACATCTACGGCTCCAAGGACGTCAAGGGCGGACTGCCGACCCAGCTGACGATCGCCAAGGGCGCGCTCGCTCCAGAAGGTAAGCCGGTCGTCCCGCCCGGCGAGGAGCACGAGCAATGGGACGAGGTCTACTTCTGGATCCAGGGCGAGTTCGTCGTGACCCAGCAGCTGCGGATCCCCCAGGGCACGAAAGCCGGCGACATCACCGTCAAAGGTCAGCTGACCTACCTGCCCTGTGACGCGGACACCTGCCTGCAGGAGCAGAGCGTGCCGGTCAACGCCTCGGTGACGGTCGAGGCGGGAGCCGCCCGCCCGGACAAGAAGCCTCCCGGGCCCACACAAGAAACCACGGCTCAACAAAAAACCGAGGCGAAAGAGGAGGGGCCCCTACCGACCGACCTCTGGAAGCTGATCACCCTGGCCTTCTTCGCCGGTCTACTGGCCCTGGTGATGCCCTGCACCTACCCGATGATCCCGATCACGATCTCCTTTTTCACCAAGCAGGCCGACGCCCGCGGCGGCAACGTCCTGCCGCTGGCCCTGACCTACGGTATCGGCATCGTCTCGATGTTCGTCTTGATCGGTCTGATCGTCGGTCCCGCAATCGTCGTGTTCGCGACCCACCCGGTGACCAACATCGTCATCGGCCTTTTGTTCATGATCTTCGCCCTCTCGCTGTTCGGGGTCTACAACCTCAACCCGCCGGCCTGGATGATGAACTTCGCCGGACAGGCCTCGTCGCGGGGCGGCTTTAGCGGAGTGTTCATGATGGGGGCCACGCTGGTGGTCACCTCGTTCACCTGCACCGCCCCGTTCGTCGGCACGCTGCTGAGCGTCGGCGCGACCGGGGGCAAGACGTCCGTGATCGTCGGCATGGGCGTGTTCGGCCTGACGATGGCCATCCCGTTCGTCATCCTCTCGCTGATGCCGGGGCGGATGCAAGCCATGCCGAAGAGCGGCGAGTGGATGCACGTGATCAAGGTCTCGCTGGGCTTCCTCGAGATCGCCGCCGCACTCAAGTTCTTCTCCAACGCCGACCTGGTCTGGAAGTGGGGCTTTCTCTCACGCGAGCTATTCCTATTGCTCTGGACCGGCATCTTCGGCGCCACAGCGGCCTACCTGTTCGGCTGGATCCGACTGGCCGGTGAACCGAGCGAAGGGGTCGGGCCGCTGCGGATGAGCATCGGCCTGTTGGTATTGATGTTCGCGATCTACTGCGGCTACGGCGCACAGGGCCACAAGCTCGACCCGATCATGCTGGCCATCGCGCCCAACTACTCCGGTGGAGGCGGCAGCGCGTCCGGTGGAGGCGGAAAGGCCAAGCTGACCACCCGCCATACGATCTACAAGGACGAGTGGGACAAGGCGCTGGCCCGCGCCAAGAAAGAAGACAAGCTGCTGCTGGTCAACTTCACCGGCTTCACCTGAGCCAACTGCCGCCTGATGGAAGAACATGTCTTCCCGCGTCCGGCAGTTGCCGACGTGCTCGCCAAGAACTTCGTCGAGGTGCGGCTGCACACCGACACCCACGGGCCGGAGTTGAAGCAGATCCTCGCGCTGCGCAAGCAGTACTCGGGCAGCGTGGCGATCCCGACCTACGTCGTCGTCGACCCCAACACGCTCGAGCGCAAGAGCCGGCTCCGGGGGCTCAAGAAAGAAGACAAATTCCTCGAGTTCCTCAACGACGGCCTCGGTCGCTGAAGCCGGCCGGCTGGCTGGTCGCCCTGCTCGGGGCGGGGCTGCTGGTCTGGGGGATCGACTGGGGGATGCCCCGCCAGCGCCCCCCCGCGATCGACAACCTGATCCTCGACGGGCTGTGGGCCCACTCGGGGCGGGACCTGTCCCGCGCCGCGATCGACGTCTATCCGCCGCTGTGCTACATCCAGATGTCGCTGGCCCGCACCCTCGCCCGGCCCCTGGCCGAGCAACGCACCGGCGCTGATCGAGCGGCGGTCCAGATCGTCGCGGCCCGCGCCATCTCGGCGCTGATGACCCTGGGCACCGCGGCCCTGGTCGGCTGGATCGGCTGGCAGCTGGGCGGCCAGCTGGCCGCCATCCTGGCCGCAGCGCTGCTGCTGTTCAATCCGGCCACGATCTACTACGGCCACACGACCAACGCGGAAGCGACCTACGTCTTCTACCTGACCTTGGCCTTCGCCCTGCTGCTGCGCTGGCTGGCCGACGAACAACAGCGCTGGCCGCTGATCGGCTTCTTCCTGGCCGGTGGGGCCGCCACCGCGGCCAAGGACCAGGCCGCCTTCCTGCTGATCGGCCCGATGCTCTGGACCCTCTGGCGCCGGCCCCGGCAGGCGGCTCCGGGGATGATCGCCGGCGGCGCCCTCTGGCTCGGACTGTTCCTGGTCGGCGGCGACGTCTGGCTCTTACCGCGCCACCTGATGGCCATGCGCGCGGTGGCCACCGAGTTCTACACC
>CAZANL010000582.1:0-3654 GCA_964486115.1 uncultured Planctomycetota bacterium | reverse complement strand
CGGCACACGCGCGCGCAGTCCCAGCAGTGGTGCGCTGAGCACCAACCCGCGCACTGCCTCGGGATACTCCAGCACATAGCGCGCAGCAATCAGCCCCCCCATGCTGTGACCAAGCAGAAACGTGGGCCCCGCGAATGGATGGGTCTGCGCCAACCAGTCGTGGAAAGCACGCGCGTCGCGGACATAGTCCAGGAAGTCGGTCACGTGGCCGACCTCCCCGGGTGAGTCTCCGTGCCCTCGGTGGTCGTGTACTACCAGTTCCCAGCCAGCAGCGGCGTAGGCCTGCCCCATCAACTCGTAACGCCGTCCGTATTCGGAGATCCCATGCAACACCAGACAGCGGCCACGGGCCTGCTCGCAGCTGAACAGTCGGTAGCTGACCGGACCGATCGGCCCCTCGAAGGTCCTTGGCATGGCGGTGGCAAGATCTGGTCCAGACATGACTGAACCGATCCTACCACATGGAGGACAACTTTCGAGCAACGCGGGATGCCCAGCCAGCGCCCCACCGACCCGCCCCAGCATCAACCGCTTCCGCGACGGACTCATGCTGCTGCGGATGTGAGCGGTTTCGCCTTCCGCCGACTGAAGCTGATCTAGCAGAGGCGCCTGACGTTCCGAACAAACTTCAGATCGCCACCCTAGCCTCTCTGAAATCGTCGACCGGTGATCCGCCCAGACGTTCCACTGGATCTACTGGGTCAAGGTGAACTCCGCGCCGGCTGACCAGGGCCCGGGCAACCCACTGGACGGGATGGCGCGCACCCACCAGACGTAACGCACATCGTGCTTCAGACCGCTGGCAGTGTAGCTCGTCGTCGTCAGGTCACTGGCGGACGCGACGTTGACCTGGCCATCCTTGATATGGACCTTGACCTCATAGGTTGCGGCCCCCGACACAACGCTCCACGTGAGCGCGACGCTTCCATCTGCCGAAGACGTGCTCCCCCCGGGCGAGGTGACAGAAGGCACACCCAGGCCACCAGGCGGCAGACTGAACGTGGACTGTTCGCTCCAACCCGAGAAGACCTTGCGACCGTCGACGACACCCACCGCCCGCACCCACCAGGCATATGACTTGCCAGCCAGTAGCGGTGTCGACGGCACGTGGGTCGTGGTCGAGCCAGTCGCCTCAATGACCGTCTCGTCGGTGCTCTCATCCAACACACGCAACTCGTAGCTGGTCGCATTTGCGACGGCGGACCAGCTGAAGGTCGGCGTGTCCTCGACCGTAACGCCCACAGGGCTGCTCGACGCCGGCACTCCCAGTCCGCTGTCGACCACGATGTCGTCCAGCCCCCAGCCACCGTACTGATTGTACTGGCTGTCTCCCGTGTCGAAGACGAAGCGCAGTCGAACCTGCTGGCCAGCATGTGCCGCCAGCGATACGCTCACCAGGTGCCACACCGTCGAGTTGTCGCTCGACTGGAAGACCGTCGTCCAGGTCTTGCCGTCGTCGGACGAGAGCTCTACCTGCCGGCGATCGAAGTCACCCCGCGAACCCTCGGTCTGCTCCCAACTCCAGAAGCTGAGTGTCGGTTTGTCCTGCGGCACGATAAACGAATCGGACGTCAGCCTCCCTCGATGCGTCTTGCCGTTGTCGTAGTGCTCGGCATCCGACCGGCGATACCAGATCGCGGACAGCCCCCCATGAGCCCCGGCAGCGGGAGAAGTCTCTCGGGCATGCCACAGCCCATCCGCCGTCCAGCGCTCGGAGCCAGCCTCCCAGTCTTCGAACAGGCCTTCGGCGGATATCACGAACTCGCCGACGCTCGACCACGACCCAACGGTCTGACCGCTTATCGCGCGCACCCACCAGCGATAAGCCACCCCGACCACGAGCCCTTCCGACACGGTATGAGTGGTCTGCTCGATGCCGGACTGGTGCAGGACCTTCGCCGCCCCGCCCACCTGGTCGACCTGCAACTCGTAAGTCGCGGCCCCCGTCACCTCGCTCCAGGCAAACGTGACCGGCAAGGTCTTGGGCCCCGTCGGCCCGAGCAAACTCGGAGCATCTAGTGACGCCTCGGCACCCGCCGTTTGCGGAGCGCCGCCCGCCGCCACGGTAAAGGTCTGCCCTGGAGACCAGCCACCCCCGGTCGGGCCGTTGTACGGCCTGACCCAGACCCGATAGTTGTCATCCAGGAACTGAATTGGCACGACGAGGCTCGTTGCGGAGACAGTCGTGTTCTGGTAGTAAAACGCCCCGTCGAGGATGTTGACCCAGACATGGTAATGCGTCGCATTGGAGGCCGCCGTCCAGCTGATCGTCACCGTCGCCTGGCTCAGTGTGCCGGTCGGCGCCGTCACGGTCGTCGGCCCTGGAGCACCTGGAGGCCCAACAACAAACGACTTGGGCCCACCCCACGGCCCCGGCTGCGAGCCGGCGAAAGCCCGGACCCAGAAACGGTACGCACCATAGCTCATCCCCGTCGTCGGAGTGTAGCTGGTCCCGGTCAAGCCCTGGACGTTGTAGACCACCGCTCCGCTGGACGGGATCTCGACATAGATCTCGTAGCTATCCGCCAGGCTGGCCGCGCTCCAGGAAAACGTCGGCGTCGTATCCTCGATGTTGCCCTCCGGAGAGGTCGGTGTCGGACTTCCCAGTGACGGCGTGCTGAACGGCGCGCCGACCCACGAACCCGCACCACCAGCGCCCCACGGGCGCACAAGCCAGGTGTAAGCGGTCCCGACGGGCATCGGCGACGGTGGCGTGAAGCTGATCCCCGTCAAGCCCTTGATGTTGTGCACCACCACTCCACTGGACTGGTAATAGATATAGATCTCGTAGCTCGTCGCATTGGCCGCTGCGGTCCAGCTGAACGTCGGCGTGAGAGAGCTGACCTGACCGGTCGGACCGATCACGCTGCACGTGCCCAGCGCGTTTGGGTCGGTGATGCTGAACGCCGAACCAGCCCATGGACCGGCACCGCTAACACCCCAAGGTCGAACGTACCAACGGTACGAGACCCCGACCGGCATCGGTGACGGCGGTGTGAAGCTGGTCCCCGTCAAACCCTTGACGTTATGGACCAGTGCCCCATTTGAGGCGATGTCGATCCAGATCTCGTAGCTCGTCGCGTTGGCCGCTGCGCTCCAGCTGAACGTCGGCGTCGCCGTGTTCACCGCGCTCAGCGGGCCAATCACGCTCACCGTGCCCAGTGCGTTCGGGTCGGTGATGCTGAACGGTGAGCCGGCCCACGAACCCACGCCGCCAGGGCCCCACGGGCGCACAAGCCAGGTGTAAGCGGTCCCGACGGACATCGGCGACGACGGTGTGAAGCTGGTCCCCGTCAAGCCCTTGATGTTGTGCACCACCACTCCGCTGGACTGGTAGTAGATGTAGATCTCGTAGCTCGTCGCATTGGCCGCAGCGCTCCAGCTGAACGTCGGCGTCGCCGTGTTCACCGCACTCAGCGGAGCGATCGGGCTCGCCGTGCCCAGTGCGTTCGGGTCGGTGATGCTGAACGGTGAGCCGGCCCAGGGGCCGGCAGTCGACCCGCTGTAGGCCCGTACAAGCCAGGTGTACGAGGTCCCGACGGGCATCGGCGACGACGGTGTGAAGCTGGTCCCCGTCAAGCCCGTGACGTTGTGCACCACCACTCCGCTGGACTGGGAATAGATGTAGATCTCGTAGCTATCCGCCAGCGACGC
>CAZANL010000581.1:0-3659 GCA_964486115.1 uncultured Planctomycetota bacterium | reverse complement strand
CGATCCGACCGGGATCGGTCGCTACGATGTCTGGCGACTGGGGTACTCGCGCCCACTCGATCCTGGCGGGGGTCGGGAGCCGGGCAGGCTGGAGGCCAGCCTGGAGGCGGGGCCCACGCTGCGGGATCACGCACAGTCGGTGCAATATCAGATCGGTCACCGACCGGCCCGCGTCCGCTGCAGCGCGCAGGTGCGGATGCTGCGAAAGCGGCCGCCGTCTCCTCTGCCCCGGTCACTGACCTGGCACCTGCTGAAGCAGGCCGAGAAGGGGCAGTTCGACCTGGTCTACCACCCGAGTTATCGCAACGCCGTGCTCGAGGAAGGGGCCCGGCTGGGCCTTGACGGGGCCAAGAGGCTTCTCCTGGCCGAGCTCGAGAAAGGCGCCGGCCACGAGTCGATCTGTCGCCATGCCACGGTGAGGTGGCTGCCGGAGCTGACCGCCTGGTTCAGGCAACATCGTGGGCTCACTTCCGGGCGGTCCGGGCTCAGTGTGTTGCGAAAGTTCGTCTCGCTGGCCGGGGGCAAGGAGCTGCTGGCGGTCTACCCCGTGCTGTCGCCCGAGGGCCAGCAGGCCGTACTGCACTCGCTCGGCTCCAAGCCGCTGGCCGACTCTGTCGGGGTCGCCCAGCTCGCACTCGAAAATCCACGGTGTCGTGAGCTGGGGGTGAGCCTGCTGATCCGCCCTGAGCTGGCCCAGTATCCCGCGGCGGTGCGTGCGCTGACAGAGGCCTTTCCCCGGCACGCCGAGCGGGTGCGCGCAAAATTCTTCCATCGGTACTACCAGGGGCAAGTCCGCGAGCGCACCGAGACGGGAACCCTGCCGTTCCTGCTCGTGGGGCTCGCGGATCGGAACCGACAGATCCGGTTTTATGCGTTGCAGGCGCTGCAGCTCCCCAAGTTTGCCCGCTTGCCGAAGTGCCAGGCCGCGCTGCAGGAGCATCGAGCCGCGCTGAAGAAGGCCTGGGGGGGCAAGGGGCAGCTCCGAGCAGACGCCGCCTGGATTCTGGGGCAGAGTGTGCAGGCCGCGCTCCGGGCTCCGGCGGGAAGGCGGGTGAGCGAGCTGCTGAGGCAGATAGACTGGTCGCCGGATCCGTCGGCGTGGTGATCAGCAGTTTCGCCAAGCTGCCACCGCGGGA
This sequence comes from uncultured Planctomycetota bacterium, assembly GCA_964486115.1. Classification (GTDB taxonomy): domain Bacteria; phylum Planctomycetota; class JACQVV01; order JACQVV01; family CAZANL01; genus CAZANL01. Next base: position 2,523 of record CAZANL010000581.1, on the reverse strand, counting down.
GCAGGCCGAGGCCCACAAAGGCCTGCGCGCGCTGCTGCCCCGGCTCTCCGGCAGCCAGTGGAGCGACATCACCATTGCGCTGGCCGGTTCCTGGCCGGTCGAGGAGGACACCTGGCCGGCCTACGCTCGCCTGCTCGACGACGACAGCCCGATCATCCGGCTGGAGGCGTTCGATATCCTGGTGAATCACCGGAAGTACGAGGGTCTCGAGCCGGTGCTGGTCGGGAGCATGTTGAAGGAGACCGACGCGGGCGTGCGGGACCAGATGAGGCGCCTGCTCAAGCGGAAGTAGCACCCAGGGGTGATCCTGGGTGGCGCGGTCTACGGTCAGCCGGCAGGTCTTTGGGGAAGCCAGAGAAGCCGGGAGCCCTGTTTGCGGGATTGGCCGGCTTAGCTCCATCCTTTAGAGAATCAACAGTCACCTCTGCATTGCCGGCTGCCCCGAGGGCGGCGGGACGATCCCCGGTCGCCTTCGGCCAGTCACCAGCAGTGGCCGCACGCGTCGGGGGCTCAGTGCCGCCGGGCCAGCGATTGCACGAGGTGGGCCGTCGGCGCGTCGACCGCCCGGGGTCGGTAGCTCAGCCCCACCGGGCTTTCCCGGTGAGAAGACGGTAGAACACGCAGGCGGCCAGATAGGTGCTCACGGGCGTGGGGTGGATGCGGTCCTTGACGATGAGCTTCAGGTCGGGGCCTCTGCGCCTCAGCTCGATCCGGGCCGGCCCGGCCAGGGCCAGGCCCGCACGCTCTGCGCGCGAGACTCTCTCGCACGTCTTCCGCAGGCGCATTCGCCTCTGGGGAACGACGACGCAGGTCTTACATGCGACCGGTGAGGCCACACCACCTCGCCGGGCCCGCAGCACACGGCGGTGACACGAGGGGCCCAGGCGCAGAAGGGGGTTTGACTACCCACCGTGGTCGCCCTAGACTGATCGGCCTGCCCAGGCGATTGCCCTGGGTTGTAATTCTATCTCAGCATCGAACGTGAGGATCAAACCGATGTCCGTCTATGCAGTGCTGCCAGCCGCCCAGGCCCCCGCCGACGCCCGGGCAGAATTCCTGGCCAAGACTTACACGCACCTGGCCGGCGCCGTTTTCCTGTTCGTCGCGCTGGAGGCGGTGCTGGTCAACACCGCCGCAGGTGTGGCGCTGGCGGTCAGCATGATGCAGACCAACTGGCTGCTCGTGCTGGGATTGTTCATGGTGGCCTCCTGGGTGGCCGAGAAATGGGCCCACTCGGGCCAGTCGACGTCACTGCAGTATGCCGGATTGGCCTTCTACGTGGCTGCCTGGGCGGTCTTGTTCCTGCCGTTGATGGTCTATGTCAGCTACGGTAAACCCGGGGCCCTGGCTCCCGCGGCCGGGCTGACGCTGGCCACATTTGGTGGGCTGACGGCCTATGTGTTCATTTCGAAAGCCGATTTCAGCTGGCTGCGCGGGATCCTCGTCGTCGGCACGATCCTGGCCTTCGGGCTGATCGTCGTCGCCACCCTTGGTGGCCTCAATCTGGGCATCTGGTTTTGCGTCGCGATGGTGGCCCTGTCCGCGATCAGCATTCTCTACACCACGTCGAGCGTGATGAACGATTTTCCGGTTGGCGGTCACGTGGGTGCCGCGCTGGCGCTGTTCAGCGCCCTGGCGATGATGTTCTGGTACATCCTGCAGATCTTCGCGTCTCGCGATTGAGTCACGAGGGCGGGCGAAGAGACTGGGGGGAGGGGCGGGCTGGGCCCGCCCCTCCCCTATTTAATGTCTAGTTAATGTCTTGGGGGTGTTTCGCACGCCGGAAGACCCAGTGGTTACCCGGGTCTCCTGCCGCTCAACGGGAAACCGTGTGTCATTGGGTTCTCGTGTCGCCACCACCGGATCTGCCCGCCTCCCCTAGTTTGAGGGGGGCCCCATGACATCGGTCACCAGCTCGGTCAGCTGCTCGGGCCACTCTTCGGCCGCACGGCTGACATCGAACAGCAGGCCCCGCTGCCCCAGCTGGTCGAGCAAGGCCACCGCCGGCTCGCTGTGCCCCTGAAACCCCTTGTCGTAGGGGTTGACCAGCACGAGGTCCGCTGCCTCGAGCAGTTCCGGCGTGTCATCCTTCCAGCGCCTGCGGGTGTATGGGTTTACGACGACAACCAGTCGGCGTCCGCCTAGTAGCTGAGCGATCTTGCCCCCCTCCGTCAGCAGGGGGCGGTCGGGCGCCAGGAAGCCGCTCCGAAGGTGTTCCCAGAGTTGGGCGTGGGATCCAGGCCGGGCCAGGCCCCAGAGTACGGGCTGTGCCCCTGTCTGGATGATCTCGGCGGTATCGGTGTCGGGCTGGCCGAGAACTGCCGGCTCGCTGATCACGCGGTAGTCGTCCCGATGTAACTGTGTGCAGGCACAGGCTTTGCTCTGGGCGTTGCGGGGACAGTTGCCGTCGGCGTAGATCGTCGAGACCTTCAGCGCCTGGGCGCGTGCGCCGTAGCGCTCGAGGATCCGGCAGGCCAGCAGGGTTTTGCCCGAGTTGTTGGAGGGCCCGGCAATGGAGAGGAT
>CAZANL010000580.1:0-3661 GCA_964486115.1 uncultured Planctomycetota bacterium | reverse complement strand
CCTTCCCACCGCTGGTCAGCAGCCGCTCGGCCCGCACCCCGGTGAACAGCGTCGCGCCGGCTTCGAGCGCGGCCGGAACGTAGGTCACGTTCATCGACTGCTTCGCGTCGGTCGGACAGCCGAAGGCACAGACGGCCGCGTTGGTGCAGCCCTTGATGTTGCGCCGCAGCGGTCGGTGAGACAGCCCGAGTGCATCGGCCCCACGGCGGATCACCGCGCTCGATCCGCCGACCAGCTCCTCGGGAACATCCTGCACCGAGATCAGCTGCTCGACCCGCTCGTAGCAGGCGGCCAGCTCGTCGCGGCCGATGCCCAGTCCGAGGGCATCCCACTTGTCGAGCACGCGCTCCGGCACACGAAAGCAGGTGCCGGAGTTGACGGTCGTCGTCCCGCCGACGGTGGCGCCCAGCGGAATTGGAATCGCCGGCCGACCGAGCGCGATCGTGGTGCCGGCGTCGCGGTACATCTGGGCCAGGTTGAACAGTGCGCTGCGCGGCATTCTCGGTGGGCAGAACAGCTGTCCCTCCTCCAGCAGCACGACGTCTACGCCGCGCTGCGCCAGCTCGGCGGCCACCACCGCGCCCCCCGCCCCGGAGCCGATCACGGCCACCTGGCAGCGGACCTCCCGGTCGTGGTCCAGCAGCTGAATCACCCGCTCCGCCGGGTAGTCCGGCGCCGGCTGCCGCTGCAGATGGTCCAGACGATCGACCAGGTAACCCATCCAGGTCTGGACCTCGGACCGCGAGACGAGGCACGGCTTGACCACCGTCAGCATCAGCCGCGCCGCCAGCCGAAAGGACGCGCGGCCACTGTCGGCCCAGGCCGCCAGGTGCCGCTGCTGTCGCGCCGCAGAGAGCAGCGAGAACGGCAGGCCCCGGCGGGGTAGCGCGAGCCACTCGAACGCGGTCAGCGTCAGGCGAAAGGCGGACTGGCCCTCGGGAGCGAAGCGATCGACCAGTCGCTCGACCTTCGCCGTCAGGTCCACCGGGTCCACCTCCGGGCCGCCGGGCAGCGCGGCTCGCGCGCAGGCTGCGACCACCCGCCGCTCGCGCGGCGTCAGGCGAAACGGGCTGGCCAGGCCGGCGAGGTGCCAGCAGCCGATGAACAGCAGCAGCGACGCGCCCATCAGCAGCGTGGAGAACAGCAGGAAGTGACCCGGCATCAGGAATCCGCCGCCGGCCTTCCACGAGGCGAGCGTGCCGACGTGGATCGCCCGGGGAAAGCTGAGTGCCTGGTGCAGCAAGAGCAGGGCGCCCGCCGCGATCAGCAGCCCGGGACGGCGGTGTCCTGCGCGGTGGTCCAGCGCGGCGCCCAGCAGCACGAGCAGGACGAACACCGCGCCCGCGCCCGCCGGTAGCTTCGTCGCGTCGAGCAGGTACTGCCAGTCCCAGTCGGGATAGCGCTCGAGAAACGCCAGCGCCGGCACACCCACCCCGAACGCACCGTAGATCAGCGCGAGATCGAGCCGCAGGCCCCGGCCGCGCCAGCCGATCAGCCCGCCGGCAAGAAAGGCGTAGGGGATATCGAATAACACCATCAATAGCATCGCGAGATTCTAACCCGGTGATCGAAACAGGCCCTTCAAATTGCCTGGCCGACTGCCGGAAAGCCGCGGGTAAATTCCTGACCGCCTGGGCGATAGTCCCCGCACGCGGCGCCGCAAGCCCCCCATCCCCTCGGGTCGGGTCGGCACGGCGATTGCACCATGAGGTTCGTGCCTGATCATGTGATCGTACTTGGCGGCGGTGTCGGAGGCATACCGGTGGCGAACCGGTTAGTCCGCGCGAGGGATGACATCCGCGTGACGCTGATCGACAGCCACGGGGATCACGTCTACCAGGCGGGGTCGATCAACGTCGCCCTCGGCACCGAACGCGCCGCTCGCCTGCGCCGGGACACGCGCACGCTGCTCGACGCCCGCGTCACGCTACGCGTCGACAAGGCGGTCGAGCTGGACCGCCCCGGCCGCCGGCTGGGCCTGGAGTCGGGCGAGCTCGTCCCATACGACACGCTCGTCGTCGTGCGCCGGGAGCCAGGTCGACCGACCGGCTGTACCCGCTGGAATGAGCCAGGGCGCAAACCACTTCCACTGCCCGCGCTCGGCGACATCGCTGGCCGAAGCAATCGCTGCATTCGAGGGCGGCCAGGTCGTCATCGGGGCCACGCGTCTGCCCTACAAGTGTCCCCCGAGTCCGATCGAGTTCGCACTCCGGCTGGATGCTCAGCTCAGACGGAGGAGACTGCGCAAGGCCACCCGCATGCGCTATGTCTACCCCATCGCGGCGGTCTACCCGGAACCGCGGATCGCCGACTGGGCAGAGCGGCTGATGTCCGCCCGCGGCATCGAGATCGTGGTCCCGTTCGCGGTCGAGTCCATCGATCCGGCGCAGCGGCGCGTGCGCTCCCGGACCGGCGCGGAGCTGGCCTACGACCTCCTGGTGCTGGTCCCACCGCACAGCGGTGCTCCGTTCGTGCGGCAGTGCGGCCTGGCGGATGCATCGGGCTGGATCCCGGTCGACCAGCACACGCTGAGTGCGGGTGATCGGATCTACTCGCTGGGCGATGCTGCGGGACTCCCCATGCCCAAGACCGGCTCGGCTGCCCGCCTCCAGGCAGCGACGGTTGCCGACAACATCGTGCGAGAGCTGGTGGGGCTCCCTCCCGCCCCGAGCTATGACGGCAGGCTGACCTGAATAGTACAAACCGAGCCCGGTCGGGCAGCCACGATCCAGTATTATTACGAGATGCCGCCAACGCCTGGCCGCCCCGGATGGACCCCCTACCTCAAGCGTCGCGTGGTCGACCGATTCTACTTCAGCATGATCCGCCGCAGCTGACCTGGCATGAAACGTGCGCAGTATTCGAATGGCAGCATCGGTCCGTGCCCGGCGGGGTCGATCGAAGCAGGCGGGAAAGCAAGGCTCGCTTGCCCGACACCCGCCGCATGGCGCGCGACCGGTACTGCCAAACTGGACCTCTACCCCTGATGAAACTCATCGACGCATTCGGCAGGCAGGTGAGCAAGTTGCGGATCTCGGTCACCGACCGCTGCAATCTGAGCTGCCACTATTGCATGCCCTCCTCCCCAGCCTGGATCCCACGGCCAAAGGTCCTGCGCTTCGAGGAGATACAGCGCCTGGTGCGCATCACCGCGGCGATGGGCGTGACACACTACCGCCTGACGGGCGGCGAACCGACCATCCGCCAGCGGCTGCCGGAGCTGGTACAGATGCTGTGCCGGACACCCGGTGTGGACGAGGTTGCGCTGACAACCAACGCATTACTGCTCGACCGGCTGGCGCTGCCTCTCTGGCAAGCCGGTCTGCGCCGACTCAACATCAGCCTCGACACGCTCGATCCCGACAGCTTCGCACGAATCACCGGCCGCAATGCCTTCGACCAGGCGTGGTCCGGAATCCTCGCCGCGGAGGCCACGGGCTTTGCTCCACTCAAGACCAACACCGTGGTGATGCGTGGCATCAACTGCGAGGAACTGCCGGCGCTTGCCGGCCTGGCTCGTCAGCGCGGCTGGCATGTGCGGTTCATCGAGTTCATGCCACTCGACGGCAAGGGCCAGTGGCGGCGACAGCAGATGGTCCCTATGTCGGAGATCCTCGAGCGGATCAATGCAGCCTGGCCGCTTGAGCCCGTCGACGCCCCC
>CAZANL010000579.1:0-3661 GCA_964486115.1 uncultured Planctomycetota bacterium | reverse complement strand
GGCCGGCTCTTTCCGCCCGCCCAGACGGTCAGCGCAGGCAACGTCCGAGAGGTCGCAGACAGCGCGAGAAAGACGATCAGCAACCCGAGTCCCATACCGGCCGTCATCAGCCGCCCAAAGGTGGCGACGGGCAGGATCCCACTGGTCATCAGAGCAGCGAAACCGGCCATTGTCGTCAGACAGGAAAAAACGCAAGGCCACCAGACAGCACCGATCGCCCAGCCTGTACACTCGGCGGCGCTCTCCTGCGGGTGGGAAACCCGGCGCTCCCGATAGCGCTCGATGAAGTAGATCGTGTAGGGCAGCAGCAGCACGAACAACAAGACCGGCAGGTCGGCCGTGATCACGGTCAGCCGCATACCCAGCATCCCCATGCTACCGAGAACCATCACCACGGGCAGCAGGACGAAGCGTAGTCGGCGGTAGATCAACAGCAGCGCCAGCGTCAACAACAAGAGCGTGGCCCAGCTGAAGATACGGATGTCCTGCTCAACATGCTCCATCAGGTTGACATTGATCGTGGTGGTGCCGCTGAGTCGAATCGGCTCTGATAGCCGACCACGCCATCGAGAGGTCAACTCGCGCAACCCATACATCATCTCGATGCGGCGCTGCTTGAGTAGAGCCGAAATCTTCAGCCGCGCAGAACGGATAGACTCGATCTCCCCCACCGCGCCGGGGTCTGTGAAGCGACGGGCCTGTAGTCGAGACCATCGGCGATCGAGATCAGCCGAAGCTGGCGGCACGTCGAGATACACCAGGATCGCCAGATCGCGACCATCCGCCGAGATCAAGTTGCCGGTGGCGTGCGTGTGCCCCAGCACTTCCTCGCGCGCACGCGCCAGATCGATTCCCTTGCCACCCAGTCGAGAGACTTCAAACGCGAGCCCCCCCCCTGGCTTCTGCCGCAGCAGCGGCAGGTCCAGGATGGAGAACACGCGCTGGACACGCGGCAGCGCCTGCAGTTCTGCGACCAGCTGCTTGAGCAGCGTCACCCCCTCCCGACTGATCCAGTCCTGCCGGGTGGCACAGACGATCGCCAGCTCGTCGTAGCCCCATTGGGATCGCGAGTTGTAGTAATAGGCCAGCTCCCGGTCGTTCTCGTTGAGCAGGACGCTGGTTCCAGCCTCCACCCCGACTCTCCCCAGATGAGTAGCCAGATATGCCGTCACCCCGACCAACGCGATCAGCGTCAGCCAGTTCAGCAGCGAGCGAAAATTCATCGCAGCCTATTTCGGCGGCTGACCGATCGCCAAGAGCTCCACCTCGAAGATCAACGTTGCGCCGGGAGGGATCTTTGGCCCGGCCCCTCGCTTGCCATACGCCAGCCCAGGGGGAATGATCAGTCGCCGCTTTCCACCTACCCGCATGGTCGCCAGGCCCAGATCCCAGCCCTTGATCACCTGACCGCGGCCCAGCGTGAAGACGAACATCTCGCGACCCGGCCGGCGCGTGCTATCGAACTGCTTGCCGTTCGACAGTGTTCCAGTGTAGTGAACCCACAGACGCTCACCCGCCTTCGCCAGCGCCCCTCGACCCAGCACCAGATCCAGATACCGAAGCCCCCCGGGCCCCTTGAGCAGCTTGCCCTCCGGGGAATCCGTGCCCGCCCGCTTCGCCCGCGGTCGAGCCGGGTATGGCACCGGCTCACCGAGCAGCGCATATCCGATCAACTGGATCGGGATCGAATGCTGCTGCAGCAGCGCATCGTGGAAACGAACCAGACTGAACCCCTTGCCCCACTTCAGGCGACAGCGGTCGCGAAGTGCGAGAATTTGCAACCCACCCACCATGTACGCCGACTGGTAGAGTGGGCTGTAGGTCATGTAGCGGTCCACCTCCGCCGTCGCCCCCTCACGCTCCAGCCCCACTCGACCCACCATGAAATCGATCATCTCGGACTTCGTCATCTGCCCCAGGTGGTATCGTGTGGAGACCAGGATCCGAGCCGCGCGCAGCAACTTCCAGAACAGGTGGCCCATCCGCTCGCGCGGCGTCCTGAAGAAGCCATTCTGGTCGAGCAGCAGCTCGGTGTAGAGGCCCCAACCCTCGACCAAGAACGGGGTACTGAAGCGACTGCGCCAGGTTCGGTGCCGAGCGGCATACCACCGCTGCAGATGATGGCCCGGAATCAACTCGTGGGGCACCACCGTACGGGTGAAGTAGCGATTGTTTCCACGCATCGCAGCCAGCTTCTGAGCGTGCGTCTGCTCGCCCCGCGCATAAGCCACTCCCATCCGCTGGCCACCGTAGAACGCGAACGGGAAGCGACGCTGGGACTTGGCCGAGATCTGGGTCAGGTACCAGTACCGGGCTGCAGCCTGCGGCACCCGGACCAGTTTCTTGTCCCTGACAAACTGGATCGCCTCGCGGGCAACCCGCGTGACGTAAGCTCGCTGCTTGCCCGGGGCAACCACCCCCGACTTGACCTCTCGCTCCAGCACGTCTTGCCAGCGCTTGGCCCGAGGATCGAGCTTGGCTGCCATCGACTTGATGTCCGCCTCCACTCGCTCGAACATCTTCTGACCCAGCTGGAGCAGGCTCTCCGGCGTGTGCGGCACGAAGCTACGCTTCAACTCGACCGCCAGCCTCGCCCGACCGATCGCGAACAGGCTCTTGCCCTTGATCTTCTTCAGCTGGCCGAGGAGTTGCTTGCGCAGCGTAGACTGATAGCGGACCAGCGCGGCATGGCACCCTCGATAGGGCTTCTCGACCCACCAGCGAAACCCAGGGGCAGTCTGATGGTTCTCGTCGTACCAGCTCTTGAGGTATCCCTGCGCGCTATTCAGCTGATCGGCCACCCAGCGGATCAGCTGCACATCGGCGTAGGGGCTGGAGCGGATGATCTTGCCAGCCAGTTTGCGAGCCCAGCCATTGGTCCTGTCGACGACTCCCGTCAACCGCACCAGCCGACGCGCAAGCTCCTCGGCCGGCCAGTCCTTACCTGACCGCCGATCGAACCCCTCGAGCCAGAGCAGCTGCTCCAGAAAAGGCAGCAGGTTGTCAACCGACCGACGTCGAAACGCCTCCCCACGGGTGGCCTGTTCCGACTGGCTGTCGAGCAGACGCTCGAACAGCAAGTAGTCGATCCGCCCCTCGGTATCGAGCGACTCGAACCGGATATGAGTCAGGGCCGTTCGCGTGCGCGCAAACAGCGCCCGCTGCTTGGCATGCCGCTCGGGGCTCGGCATCTTGTAATACCCGCGCAGTTCTCGCTGGTCGGCTTCGTGTCGCGTCATCAGGTCGGTCAGCACCCGGTGGTTCAATGACTGGTCGGCGTGGGACACCCCGCAGACCATCAACAGGATCGTGACGTATCGCATCAACCTTCCCTCGTACAAACTGTTCGTTCTCCGGTCTGGACACGCCAGAGACCGGCGTATGTTCCATCGAGCGCCAGGAGTTCCTCGTGGCGCCCTTTCTCGCGCAGTTCACCCCGTTCGATGACTAAGATCTGGTCCGCATCCCGCACCGTCGAGAGGCGATGCGCGATCAAGATCGTCGTCCGGTCTACGGTGATCCGCTGAAGCGAACGCTGAATCGCGGCTTCCGTCTCGTTGTCGACAGCTGAAGTTGCCTCGTCCAGAATCAGCACCGGCGGATTCTTCAGCACCGCACGGGCAATCGAGATCCGTTGACGCTGACCGCCCGAGAGCTTCTA
>CAZANL010000578.1:0-3662 GCA_964486115.1 uncultured Planctomycetota bacterium | reverse complement strand
ATGCTGCCCACTGTAGCAGATGGCCGGTTGGGATGCCACGCGTGCGAGTCATGCCGGGAACGAAGGGTCCGATCTGATAGAATCCAGACCGATGAGGTTTCCGTTGATTTGCGGATCAGGCAGCAGGTGGGGTCACTCCTGGGATGGCGGTGGGCGCTGGATCGATGCCATTCGTGAAGCATCCGTCGGCTCCAACTGTCGGGCAGTGAGGCAGGTGTTGAGCATCGAATTCTCCGGTCACGGGCCCCCGGCGCCGCGCAACGGGACAGACGAAGGCGGCCAGGCCACGGAAGCCGCTGACGCGTGAGCGGAGAACACTCATTTGGCGATCAGCGACCTGTGATGGTCACGGGGGGGGCGGGCTTTTTCGGTGAGATTCTGACCCGCGAGCTGGTCCAACGCGGGTGTCAGGTGGTGGTCTTCGACCGGGAACGGGCAGAGTTCGAACATCCGAGCGTCGTCAACATCGTCGGCGATGTCAGGAGCGCGGAGGCGATCGACCAGGCGTTAGATGGCCGGACCGTCGGGGTTGTGTTCCATCTCGCGGCGCTGCTGGCCCATGATACCCGAGACGACCGGGCCTTGTGGGACACCAATGTGGAGGGCACGCGACACGTCGCGGAAGCCTGCGCCCGGCATGGCGTGGGGCGGTTGGTCTTCACCTCCTCCAATTGTCTGTGGGGTGTTCCGCTGGGACGTCCGATCACCGAGGAAGACCTGGCCAACCCGGTCGATCTTTACGGCCAGACCAAGCAGGGAGCCGAGGCGATCTTGCACGAATACGAGGACCGGCTGGACGTGGTGATCATCCGCTGTCCGACGATCATCAGCGCGGGGCGGCTGGGTTTGCTGGCGATCTTGTTTGAGTTCATCGACGACGGCTGCCGGGTCTGGGTCGTTGGGGACGGCTCCAACCGATATCAGTTCATTCATGCCGACGACCTGGCAAGAGCCTGCCTCAAGGCTGCCGAGCATGGTGTGTCCGCGGTCTTCAACATCGGCTCGGACAACGTCAAGAGCCTCCGGGAAGTCTATCAGTTCGTCATCGACCAGGCCGGCGGAAAGGCTCGGGTGGCCGAGCTGCCCAAACGGCTCAGCTTGCTCTGCATGAGGCTGTCGTATCGACTGGGGATCTCCCCACTGGGGCCCTACCACTACAAGATGATCGCCGAGAGCTTCATCTTCGACACGACCAAGATCAAGCGAGAACTCGACTGGAGCCCGACCTTGACCAACGAGCAGATGTTGCTGCAGGCCTATCAAGCCTACTCACTCGACCGCCAGAATATCGAAAGCCGCTGTGACGGCCCGGCTCACAAGAAGCGGGCGAAGATGGGGCTGATCCGGCTGCTCAAGTGGATCTCGTAGGTCGGGCGGCTCGCAGTTTGTGGTCAAAGATGTGATGAGCGGGGCGGCTGGCTATTCCGGCGGCTGGTAGCTGGCCACGGGTAGCTGAAAGCTCATCGGGTTGCGCCAGACCCGACAGAGTGGCTGTGCCGAGCGAGCAAACCCAGACCGCGTCCACCCGGCCTGGACGCTATAAGCACGCTCACCTGTCTGCGAGTTGACGAATTCGTGAAGCGGCTGAGTTGTCTTCGGTGGATTGACCGAGTCGGCGGACAAGGCGTGGAACGCCACCGGGGCGCCCTTGGCCGGGCTCCTGCCCAGCTGCAGGATCGGATTGCCGGAGGTACGGCTCAGATAGACTGGCAGGGTCCCCTCCATCGGGCGATCGGGGGCGAAGAAGGCCAGCGGGTAGTCCCGGCCGGCGGCTCGCAAGGCGCTGGCGCGGCCGAGCTGCTCGGGTGCTCCCCGGCCCAGGTCATAGACCGGCAAGGGCAACGCCAGCCGCTGGTCCCTGAGATCCAGGCTATACATGATCTGGTTGTAGTTGTAGCGCGGCGTCGCGTCCGGGTTGTTGACGAAGGTGTTGGTATAGGTGCCCTCGAAGAAAATCCGTCGTCCTCCGTGCTTGTCCAGCATCGCGTGGTGCCAGACATTGTAGAACGTGTAGCGGTCATGGGTCACGACCTTGCGGGCATAGACCCAGGGGCCCAGCGGGCTGTCGGCTTCGGCGTACCAGACCTCTCCCAGAGGTGAGGGCCCGCCGAACGCTTCGAGGAACAGCATCAGATAACGCTGACGAAAAGGATTCCAGCGGATGGTCCCCCCGTGAGGTCCGATCAACGCGCCATCACCCGATGGCTCACGAAACTGGTAGAGGGCATCCTGCGCCGGGATCGGCCATTTAGGCGGTCCTATCCGCTTGGTGTTGGCGAAGACGGCGGGGGTCATCGAGCGCCACTGGTAGCGGATCGTGCCGGCCCGGTCGCGATCGAGCACGAAGGCGTTCTTACCGAGGCGCCCCGCTCCGGCAGCGGATGGTTTGAGCGGAGTGAAGGCCTGATAGTTGCGAATGTCGGACACCCGCCGCGTCTTGGCGCGAACGCGGATCATCGAGAGCGGGAAGTAGACGTGGTCCACGCCCCCTACCCGAACTCGAATCGAGCCGCCGGCAGGGACCAGCGGGGGACGTGTCTTGGAGGTCATCTCGTACTGGTAAATCGACTCGAACAGCTGCGTGGCGTCATTGTAGCGCGCAAATCCGCGTTGTTGCGCAGACAGCCCCTTGAAGTTGCCGTAGTGGGCGAACAGCTGATCTCGCCCGTTGCGGTCGGGCACGACGAACAGCGTACCGATCCAGGTGGCGGTGCCGGGCTTGCTCAAGCGGACCATCGGACGGGAGAACCCTGATTTGCCGACAAAATAGCGCAGGTCGACACCCCGCTGGGGATCCAGCCCCCCGCGGCTGGGGTGCTCGGAGGTCGCGCCCGAAACATGGAACAGGCCCAGAGGGTACGCCGGGCGGTTGGTGTCGCCCCAGATCCAGAAGATCTGGCCCCGGTAGAGCGCCGTGAGCACGCTGTCCTGACCGCAGACCAGGCCGTTGAGCAGCGGGTGGCGCAGCGGCGTCGGGTAACCGAGCAGGACACTGTCGCGATAGATGCCGGCCCCGGTGAGGCGGTAGAGGCGTTCCGCAACGTTGAGTCGCCGGACCTTCAGGGTGACCTCACCTCCCTGGCGAATGTGCAGGCGGGTCGTGTTTGGGCCCTTTTCGCCCCGGAACTGATAGCCGTGACTGCGGATCGTCAACCGGACCGTTCGCCCCATCAACTGGGGCTCGTAGAAAGCACACAGTCCAGCGCTGTCGGTCACGTAGCGAACGCGCGGGCTGACCGTCAACTCTACCAGGGGAACGCCCCGGCCACTCACGTCGTCGATGACCCTGATCTGAAACAGCTCGGATTTGCTCGGCACCGGTTTCCCGGACATCAGGCTGTCGCGCACCGGCTCGGTTGACTTCGGCAAGGGGAGCTTCCGGGTGCGCTTGAACTTGATCGTGGCTCGGCCGCCCGGCGTGAGGGTGAATGCACGACCGCGGTATTTGAAGTGGTCTGGCGGGTAGTCGTATCCCTCCTTGTGGATATAGAAGAAGACCCGGCGGCCCATCAGTCCCGGCTCGTGGAACGCGACCATGCCCTGGCCGTCGGACCAACGACGGATATTGTTGACGGTGGTCAGTCGCACATCGGGAACGGGTCTGTTGTCCTGCGCGTCGATCACCGTGAAGGTGAAGTAGCGCCCGAGAGGGTCAGCTTTCT
>CAZANL010000577.1:0-3672 GCA_964486115.1 uncultured Planctomycetota bacterium | reverse complement strand
CCTGCACCGTGGATTCCAGATCCATTGCCTTTTGTCGCAACTCGTCCTCGGTAATCACACCCTTGTCGATCAGCAGTGGAATCAGTGCGGCCTTGAGCTGCCACTCCGAGAGATCTTGAGGGTCGTCGGACATCACCAGATCTGCGGTCTGCCCTTCGCCATCGACAGCCGCGTCATCGCTAGCCTCAGGCCCAGCGGTCCGCTCGGCATCCGAATCATCGGTGTAGAAGAACTGAGTGATCGCCTTACGAATCGATTCCTTGGACGCCACCACCAGCTCGAGCTTCATACCGGTCAGGAACTGGATCTCGTTGATCGCATCGAAGTCCTCGGCGTCGACCATCGCCAGCGTGATCCGGTTGCCTTCCTTGGCGATCGGGATCACCAAGTGCCTCTCGATCAGGTCACGTGGAATCGACTTGACCAGCGCTTCGGGCAGTATGGTGTTCTGAAGATCGTCGACGATCTTGACCCCTTCCAGCTCCGAGAGCAACTCCGTCATCTCTGCGCCGCTGACGAAGCCCATCTTTACCAGGATCGGGGCTAACTCCCCACCCGTGGCCTCCTGCATTTGGGTCGCCTGCGACAGCTGAGACTCATTGATCTTGCCGTCTGCTAGAAGCTTTTCAGCTAGCTTCTGATCCTGCATTTTCATTCCCCATGAAATGGAGATCGGCGGATTTGGCGACGTCGCAACCGCTGTGAGCGGCAGCGCGCCTCACCCGCACCAGGAACAACGCAACTCGTTACGGGCGTACACGTTACAATCCAACCCACTGGAGTGTCGCACACTATCAGACGACCGTCGGCTTGTCAAGAGTTTTCAGCCAAGCCAGCATCGCCTCCATCCGGCGGACTCCCCTCGGGTTGCGGCGCCTGGCCCTCAGCCACCGAAGCCTCATCCAGTTCCAGCAAAGCGGAGAGTTCTTCCTGGATCTCGTCCATCTCCTCCGGCTTGAAGTTGAACTCCTGCACTCGCCAAACTTTTCGTCGCCCCCCCCGCTTGAACAACAGATGCCCCTCTTCTATGCCCTCGTAGCGGATGACCTTGCGGCGCATCAGCAGAAGAGCGAGCAGGTAGGCCAGTTTCTGTCTGGGATCTTCGGGGTCCGTTGCACTGAATGTCTCGAGCAACTCGAATGCGTTGACCGGGTCGATGTTCACGCGGGGCAGCTTGGGCGCGACCCGGTTGATCGTTCGCCAGACGGAGATCGGACCCTCGACTGGCTCGGCGGACGCCTGGCAAACCTCACAGTAGTCCTTCCGGACATACCCTGCATCCGTCTCGCTGATCACCGACCAGTACTGCTCGTCCGGATCGAACCTCCGCTCGCAGACCTGACAGATTCGGCTGCCAGGCGCGATCTCCCACTGTTTCACTTGGGGGTCTTCCTCGATTTGGCCTGGTTCGTTCGCTTGGCGCGCCGACGCACGCTCTGCTCAGCCAGCCTGCGGATGATCGGGTCCCGGTCTCGGCGAGCTTGCTCCAGCAGGTCCTCCGACTCCTGGGAATCCAGATAGCCCAGCGTCTCGATCAAACGGCCGCGAATCTGCCAGACCGACGATGCAAGTTCCTGGTGCAAGCGATCGAGGCCCAGCTCCTCCTGTGCCCCCTTCATGGCGGCTATCGCCCGAAGCAGCGCAAAGCGGTAGTCGACGTCGCCTTTCTCCTCGGTCATCTGATCATAGATCTTGCGGATCAGCTCGTGCGCGACCATATCCTCTCGAGGTTGCCCCTCTTCGGCGACGGTCACGATCGAGTCGCGCACCCTCTCGAGCACCTGAATCGTCCAGTTACGCGTGGTGCTGTCCCCATTGCGCAAGTTCAGCACCAGGTAGATCATGCCGCGATTACTGGTCTTGCCCATCACCACTACGAACTCGTCCCGGGTCCACTGCAGCAACTCGTCTGCCACAGCAATCCGCTTGTGGCGAAAGATGGCCGAGAGATACGCATATAACGCACGCTCGCCAATTCCCCCGTACTTCAACAGCTCAGCACGCAACGCAGGTCGTTGCGCGATCTTGGCGGCATGGTACTTCTGCACCAGTAGCCTGACATCCTGGATCCTGGTACGTGTCTCAGCATCGATGTCCTTGCGCTTCTCGGGCCCGCAGGCCGCCAGGACCGCCACGAGTAAGAGCAATGCCGGAATTGTCCTGTTCATGTCGTTGCCTTGTCGCTCATTCCGCCGTAAAAAAACGATTGGCCTTGCCCTCGGGTCCGATGCGCACCGTCACCTTGGCCGTGCATTTCGGACACCACCCCACATACGCCGTGTGAGCAAGGTTGCGGTAGATTCGCAGGTATACCCGACAGCATTTGAAGTAGATACTGATCCAGGGCCGCTCCCCCTGATGGCCGTCGACCGGCATGCCCGGAATGATAGGACAGGGCGGAATGAAAAGCAACAGCGCTTGCGGCATTCCACAACATCTGGTATGATTGCCGCTCTCCTTCCACCACATTTGACATAACTCCCGCAGGATTCAGAGGAAAGGGCATGAGCTTCGTCCACCTCCACTGTCATAGTCACTACAGCCTGCTGGACGGTGCCGGGCGCATCGGCGATCTGCTCAGTACGGTGCAGAGTCACGGCATGGATGCACTGGCGCTGACCGACCATGGCAACCTCTTCGGGGCTGTCGAGTTCTACACCCAGGCCAAGAAGCAGCACATCCATCCGATCTTGGGGTACGAGGCCTACATGGCGCCCGGCGCCCGCACCAACACCTCCCGCGATCAGCGGGCTGCGGGCTACTATCATATGACGCTGCTCGCCGAGAACCGGACGGGCTTCCAGAACTTGATGAAGCTGGCTTCGATCGCGTACCTCGAAGGCTTCTACAAGAAACCCCGGATCGACAAGCAGATCCTGGCCGACCACAAAGAAGGCATCATCGCCCTCTCGGGCTGCCTTCGTTCGGAGATCTGCTACGCTCTAGCCCGCGACGAGACCGAGCTGGCGGCGCAGGCGATGGACGAATACCTGCAGATCTTCGGCGAAGACAATTTCTTCGTGGAGCTGCAGTACAACGGCATTCGCGAGCAGAAGCTGGTGTCCGAGTCGCTGATCGAGATGGCCGATCAGAAGGGCCTCCAGTTGGTGGTGACCAACGACGTTCACTACCCCACGCCCGAGTCGGCCCGCGTCCACGAAGTGCTGCTGTGCATTCAGACCGCCAAGTCTCTGGCCGACGAGAACCGATTCCGCTTCCAGACAGACGAGTTCTACCTGAAGAGCCCGGAGCAGATGGCGCAGGTCTTTCCCCAGCGTCCGGACGCGATGAGCAATACGCTGGAGATCGCCCGTCGCTGTGACGTCCAGCTGGACTTCAGCGGATACCATCTTCCACCGTACATTCCACCCCAGGAGCAAACCGTGGAGGAGCACTTCCACGAGCTCTGCACGCAGGGCCTGCATGAGCGGTATGGCGATCCGCTACCGGACGTGGCGAGGAAGCGCTTCGAGGTCGAGTACCAGCTGATCGTCGAGATGGGGTTTCCGACCTACTTCCTCATCGTGCAGGACTTCATCCGCTACGCCCGGGAGCAGGGGATCTCGGTCGGTCCAGGCCGCGGGTCGGCAGCCGGCAGCATCGTGGCTTACGCACTGCGCATCACCAACATCGACCCCCTCAAGTACGACCTGATCTTCGAGCGGTTCCTCA
>CAZANL010000576.1:0-3672 GCA_964486115.1 uncultured Planctomycetota bacterium | reverse complement strand
GACCACCTTGCCGCGTAAACTCGCCAGAGTCAGCGGCTTCGAGTTGAGCCAGGTATTCCCAGCAGCCCAGCCTGGTGCCGCAATGCCAAGAACCTCGCGCCCCTCGACGGGCTGCCAGCCGGAGGCCGTCGTCAATGGTCTGGGCGCCGTCATCAGGGCCTTTCGGGGAACCGACCGGCCCGCCGCCACCGACTTCGGGCGCACCGATGCCGCGGGGGCCTTGTGAGCCGGTGAGGGAGAGGGGGGAGAGCACCCCGCGGTCAGTAAAAACCACGGCAGGAGCCAGCGGCTCACAAGCAGCACCCGATCAACGGGTCTGATGACCTGCTAGTCCCCATTGTCGCCGGATGGCCTGGCCGCCTCGGCGATGGTGAAACCAGGCTGCTCCTCAGCCAGAAAGCAGCGCACCTGGTGCCCGCCCACATCGTACAGCGGCACCCGCTCGGTCTTGCAGCGGTCCATCACCTGAGAGCAACGCGGGTGAAAATGACAACCGGACGGCGGGTTTGACGGAGACGGCACGTTGCCCTCGAGGATGATCCGCTCCTTCGAAACATTGGGATCCGGTTCCGGCACCGCTGACAGCAACGCCTGGGTATACGGGTGCAGCGGATTGCTGTGCAGTTCGTCACACTCGGCCATCTCGACGATCAGACCGAGGTACATCACCGCCACCCGATCGCTGATGTGCTCCACCACGGACAGATCGTGCGCGATAAACAGGTAGGACAGCCCATCCTCCCGCTGAATTTTCTTCAACAGATTGATGATCTGGGCCTGGATCGACACGTCCAGTGCGCTGACCGCCTCATCGCAGACGATGAACTCCGGGCTGACCGCGAGCGCACGAGCGATCCCGATGCGCTGTCGCTGGCCACCGGAAAATTCGTGAGGATAGCGGCTGGCACAGTCCGGCGGCAGCCCGACGCGAATCAGTAGCTCTCGAACCCGGTCACGCCGCTGCCTCCCGACGGCCAGTCCGTGGATTGCCAACGACTCCCCGACGATCCCGTCGACGGTCATTCGCGGATTGAGACTGCCGTACGGATCCTGAAAGATAATCTGCATCTGCTGCCGCATCCGCCGCAGCTGCGCCCCGCCAATCGAGAAAAGATCCACACCTTTGAAGCGAACCTCGCCACCTGTCGGCTTGAGCAGCTTGAGCAGTGTCCGTCCGGCGGTCGTCTTGCCGCACCCCGACTCCCCGACCAACCCCAGGGTCTCCCCCTTGTGTATGTCGAAGCTGACGCCGTCGACCGCCTTGACGTTACCGATCACCCGGGAGAAGACTCCGCGACGAATCGGAAAGTACTTCACCAGATCCCGAACTTCGACCAGGGCCTTCTCCGTGGTGTTCACCGGGTAGCGCTCGCTTCCTTCGGCGGTGCCGCGACCCAGCACGCGGCCGAGTGCCCCTCGGTCAGCGTTGTCAGCACCGGCTCCAGACCAACACGTGTGCACTTCTCCACCTGGGCTTCGGTGCACCGCGGATGGAAGTGGCACCCCGGCGGGAAACGCATCGGGTTGGGCACGATGCCCTTGATCTCTTCAAGTTCATCGACCTTCTGCCCGAATCGCGGAATCGATCGCAGCAGGCCAGCGGTGTAGGGATGCGCGGGCCGGTCAAAGATGTCGTGCACCGTGCCGGTCTCGGCGATCTTAGAGGCGTACATCACCACCACCTGGTCCGCCATTTCAGCCACCACGCCAAGATCATGAGTGATCAGCAGGATCGACATCCCGAACTCTCGCTGTAGCTGTCGCAGCAGATCGAGAATCTGGGCCTGGATCGTTACATCCAGCGCCGTGGTCGGCTCGTCTGCGATCAGCAGGGCAGGCCTGCAGGAGAGCGCCATCGCGATCATCGCACGCTGCTTCATGCCGCCCGAGAGTTGATGAGGATAGGCATCGACGCGGATGTGGGGATCGGCGATTCCAACGAGCCGCAGCATCTCGATGGTCAGTTCGCGGGCCTCGGCCTTGGTCTTGTCCTGGTGCAGTGTGATCGCTTCGATGATCTGGTTGCCAATGGTAAAGACCGGGTTCAGACTGGTCATCGGCTCTTGAAAGATCATCGAGATCTCGTTGCCGCGGATCGTGCGCATCCGCTCCTCGGGCAACTCGAGCAGATCTTGGCCCTGGAACATGATGCGCCCCGACACAATGCGCCCGGGGGGACGGGGGATCAACCTCATGATCGACAACGCCGTCACGCTCTTGCCGCACCCCGACTCGCCAACCACCGCCAGAGTCTTGCCGACCGGGATCTTGTAGCTCACTCCATCCACCGCTTTGGAGACACCCTCATCGGTGAAGAAGTGAGTCCGCAGATCATCGATCTGCAGCAGGATATCCTCGCCTTGGCTCACTTGCCGCTTCCCTTGCGCATCACGTCCAGATACCGCTTGGCGATCTCTGACACCTTCGAACCGGGATCGAGTTTGACCGCCCGCAACAGGTGTTTGGTCGCATCGGCATACCTGTCACGCCCGTATCCATAGTACAGCACACCGAGCCGAAAGTGTGCCAGTGCGTTGTCAGAATCCCGCATGACGACCTGGCGCAGCTGCTTGACCGCAGCTTCCGTCTGCTGGGTCTCGGCCAGGCAGACCCCCAGATAGTAGCGCGCCTCGACTGCCTTGGGGCGGATCCACAGACAGGTTCGAAACGCCTTCCCTGCCTCTTCGAACCGCTTCGCGCGGTAGTGTGTCAAGCCAAGCTGGAAGCTCTTTATATAGGACTTGCGCAGCCCTTCCCGTCGCTTCTCGACCTCGGAGGCCCAGCCCTTCCAGCGCTGGAGATCCGGGTCGCTGAATTTGTACTCCACCGGGTTCCGCTCGATCTTGCGATGCAGCGCGATAAAACGGTCATACCAGAGCAACGCATTGGCCAGCTGACGCTGACCCATCCGCTCGCAGGTGCGCCCCAAGTGGTACAAGCCATCCGGGTGATTGGGGCTGCGAGCCGCTGCCATCGCCAAGTGCGAGAAGGCCTGACGCAGCTTCTGCTGGCGAGCGTAGATCCGCCCCAGCATGAGCTGGACCGCGTAGTCGCTGCTGCCACTCTCGACCAGCAGTTGACGGGCATCTTCCAGCTTGCCCTCGGCAAAGAGGCGCTGCGCACGGATCAGCGCCGCCTTGCCTTGGAGCATCGATAGCGTCAGCTTGTACTTCGCCGGCGCCCCTGGGCCCAGGATCAGAATCGCCTCTTTCAGGTCCGTACAGCGTGCTTCGACACCACGCTTGCCCCGCAACGATCGGCGATACAGCAGATCGGCCAACAGCTGCTTGTGGTGTGCCTCCAGGCTCTTCACACCACGCAGGACGAGAATCCCCTTGGTGTGCTGCTTGGCCATTTGATAGATCAACGCGAGGTTGTTGGCATACTCCGGATGGGCCGGCGCCTTCTCGTAGTGCGGCTTGATCAGGCCCATCGCCTTCGACAGGTAGGCATTGAACAGCTGTTGATTGCGCTCGGGTTGCTTGCCGTCCATGACACGCAGCCGCGCCCGCCGCGCCCAGCGAATCAGCCAGCCGATATATTCCTTGTCGAAGTTGGTCCGCATCTGCAACTCGTCGAGCGGGAAGTTCATCAAGGCCAGACGATAGTGCTCGTTGGCCTCCTGCTCCTTGCCCTTCTTGGCCAGGTGGTTGCCGACCAGCCAGTTGGCTT
>CAZANL010000575.1:0-3682 GCA_964486115.1 uncultured Planctomycetota bacterium | reverse complement strand
CAGATTCTGCAGCGCTACCGTGATCTGCAGGACATCATCGCGATCCTCGGCATGGACGAGCTGTCCGAAGACGACAAGCTGGTCGTCGGCCGGGCGCGCCGCATCGAGCGCTTCCTCTCACAGCCGTTCGCCGTCGCCGAGCAGTTCACCGGTGTGAAGGGGGTGTACTGCAAGGTCGCGGATACGATCGCCTCGTTCCAGGCCGTCTGCGCGGGTGAGTACGATCACCTGCCGGAGCAGGCGTTCATGTATCAGGGCTCGATCGAGGACGTCGTCAAGCGGGCCGAGGAGATGGCCAGGTAATGCGCGTCACCGTGCTCAGCCCTGAGGTGGAGTTGCTCGACCAGGAGTGCGACTTCGTCGCGCTTCCCGCGGTCGCCGGCGAGGTGGGCATCCTGCCGCGCCACGCGCCGATGGTGGCGCGTGTCGGATTCGGCGAGATGCGGATCAAGACCGGCAGCGGTACGGAGCGTCACTTCATCGCGGGCGGCTATCTGCAGGTGCGGGACGATCAGATCTACGTGCTGACCGAAGAAGCGGTCGACGGCAGCTCGCTCGACGCGGCGGAGATCGAACAGGAGCTGTCGGCGGCACGTGAGCTGCCTCGGGGTGAGGGGCGCGATCAGGCGGTCAGGCGCGCGCTGGCCAAGCAGAAGATCCAGCGCAAGAGCTAGTTGTCCTTCTCGCACGAGGACCGAACTTCCAACCTGGCCGAACTCGGCGAGGATCCGTTCGACCTGATCGTCATCGGAGCGGGGATCACCGGAGCCGGTATCGCCCACGAGGCGGCGCAGCGGGGGCTGCGCACCGTCGTGCTGGAGAAGGGGGATATCGCCAGCGGCACCTCGTCGGCCTCTTCCAAGCTGGTCCACGGCGGGTTGCGCTATCTGGAGCAGCTCAAGTTCGGTCTCGTTGCCGAATCCGTCCGCGAGCGGCATTTGCTGCTCGAGATGGCACCCGAGCTGGTCTGGCCGATCGATTTCGTGCTTGCGAGCTACAAGGGGAGCAAGCACAGCGCCAGAAAGATGCGACTGGGAATGTGGATCTACCAGCGCCTGGCCGGAAAGCATCGCCTCGCCAAGCCGCGGGTTCTCGAGCCGGAGGAGCTGGCGCAGCTCGAGCCGGCGCTCAGGCAGGAGGGGTTGGTCCAGGCCTGCGTCTATCAGGACTGTCAGACCAACGACGCGCGCTTGACCTTGACGGTGGCCAAGGCGGCCCATCAGGCGGGCGCCGTCGTGCTGCCGCGCTGCGAGGTGGTCGGTGCGCTTGACGGGTTGACCCGACTGCAGATCAAGGACCGGCTGACGGGCACCGAGCACGAAGTAAGCGGGAGCCAGGTGGTGCTGGCGGCGGGACCGTGGACCGATCAGCTACTGCAATTGCTGGGCATCGAGCACCATCAACTGGTTCGCCCGACGCAGGGGGTCCACATCTGCTTCCCCTTCGAGAAGGCGCCGGTCGAGCGTGCGGTGGCGATGACCCACCCGGACGACGGACGGGCCATGTTTCTGCTGCCCTGGAGGACCCACACGGTGGTCGGCACCACCGATACCGATCACGAGGGACCCGTCGACCGGCTGTGCGCCTCTGGCGAGGATGCCGACTACCTGCTCCGGGCCTACAATCACTACTGTCCGGATCACCCCTTGGCGCTCGACGATATCGTCAGCACCTGGGCTGGGCTGCGACCGCTGGTCAACGAGCCGGGTAAGCCGCCCTCCAAGATCAGCCGCGAGCACCTGATCTTGCGACTGGCTCCGGAGCTGAGCGTGATCGTCGGCGGCAAGCTGACCACCTTCCGGGTGATGGCGCGCGAGGTGGTTACGGGGTTGGGACTGGAGCTGGAAGAGGCATCGGACCCCGGGCCCTATCCGGCGAAGCTGCTGCCGGCCTCGGTCGAAGAGGCTGTGCGGGAGGAGATGTGTCTGACCGTCACGGACTATCTGCGCCGTCGCACGCTCCAGTTCTGCACCGGAGCGGACCAGGGCCTCGGGCAGGTGGACGCGGTGGCTTCGGAGATGGGGAAGCTACTGGGCTGGGACGAAGATTACCGGCGAGTCTCGGTCGACGCTTACCGTCGGGAGGTGGCGCAGAGCAGGGCTTTTAGGGCGTAGAGGTCAGGCGGACGGCTCATCGTCGACATGCACCGGGAGCACGACCGAGACCGTGGAGCCTTCTCCCTCCTCGCTCTGGATCGAGATCTCGCCGCCCAGCTCGGTGATCGACTTCTTGCAGATCGCCAGTCCGAGCCCGGTGCCGGCCGTTCGGGTCGAGAAATTGGGTCGGAATATCTTGGTCAGCAGGTCCTCGGGAATACCGGGCCCGTTGTCGATCAGCTTGGTGTCGACAAACGGCCGGGCCCGGGAGCGGCCGTCAGGGATCGTGACCGGCGCCAGGTGGGTTCGTTCGGTGACGACAACCAGGATCCCCTCCTGCTTGATAGCCTACACGGCGTTGTTGAACAGGTTGATGAATACCCGTCTCAGCTCGTCCCGGTCGACCCGTACCGGCGAGGGTGTCTGCCCCATCCGGCGGATGACTCGAATCCGACCCTCGAAGTCGTCATACATCTGGCAGACTTCCTCGAGCAGACTCTCCAGCTCGACGATCTCGAAGCGCCTGCGCGGGAACTTGGCGAACGCGCTGAATTCGGTGGCGATCCGGCGCAGCGCCTCGATCTGTTCGATCAGCGTATGGGTGCCCTTCTCGATGATCTCGGGAAGCTTGGGGTGATCCTGCTGATAGGCGTCGCGCAGGTGTTGGGTGGCGAGCTTCATCGGCGTCAGCGGGTTCTTGATCTCGTGCGCGATCTGCCGCGCCATGGTGCGAAAGGCCTCACTGCGCTCGTCGTCGAGCGCCCGCTCTTGTGAAAGCAACAGGTCGTGCGTCATCTGGTTGAAGGAGCAGACCAGTTCGCCGAATTCGTTGGCTGCCGTGTAGTCGATGCGATATTCGAGGTTGCCACTGGCCACCTGCCGGGTGCCTTCGAGCAGCTTCTCGACCGGGCGTGAGATCCAGCGGGCCAGCAGCAGTCCGCAGAGGACGACGGCCAGCAGCACGAGCCCGTAGACCGCGATCAGCAGTAGGGTCGATCGCACCAGCACGGCCTGCTGTGCGCTGTGCTCGGCCAGCGCCGGAGTCCCGATGATCCCGACGATCTGGCCTCCGTCGCCAAACATCGGAGCATACCCGACAGGCACCGAGCGGTTACTGAGTTGCAGGGTGCCGATCCGCTCGCTCACCCGGTGGCTGCTCAGCACCTGGTCGACTTCGATCGGTGGGCGCCTTGGAACCAGTCCGATGCGCACGAGCTCCGGGTGGCTGGTGGCCAGCAGGGCTCCGTCCTTGTAGATGTAAAAGATTCGGCCCAGCTCGTCGCTGACCTCGCGGCACCAGCCGTCATCCAGCAGGTTGGCCTGCAGTTCGCCTCCGCTGCAGCGGTCGACGACCACGCTGCCCAGCGAACCGAGCGCTCGTGACAGGTCGCGGACCGTCGACTGTTGGATCCAGGTGCGAGCCCGCTGATGGCTCAGGCCGGCGAGCCAGAGCAAGGGGAGGAACGAGAGAACCAGGATGGCCCCGATGATCCGCCGCTCGGTACCGAGCATCAACAGGCCCTCGCCTCGTCGCGCTAGCGCGGGGAGCAGGCCGCTCGGAAGCAGCAGGAGGGCGAAGCTGAGGA
>CAZANL010000574.1:0-3683 GCA_964486115.1 uncultured Planctomycetota bacterium | reverse complement strand
GCGCGGCCGTGGTAGTCGGACTCGGGGTAAGCCTGAAAACCTGGCGCCGTCCACGGGTTCCGATACAGACCGCTGCGGGGCGCATCAACACCTCTGCGCTGATGGCGCGGGAGGTCCAGCTGGTGCAGCGAACGCTCGAGGGTCGCATTCGCCCCGGGGACTACCTGTTCTGCTACTACCACATTTCCATCTTCTACCTGGTCCTCGACGTGCGAAATCCGACGCGATACGCCATCCTGTTCGAAGGCTATCTGTCCGAGGAGCAAGAGCGCGAGATCGAGGGGGACCTGGTCCGTCGCGAGCCACGCTACGTCCTGCGACATCGCAACTACCTGCACCACTGGCCCGGGATACCCCGGATCGACACGTATCTGGACCGGACCTACCGAAAGCTGGCGCAGGGCGGGCGGATCGAGATCTGGGAACTCCGGAGCCGTTGAGTTCTGTCCACGGTCGTTTTCTGGCTTGTATGCGACCACGTACATCTGGTCGCCACGCCCGATGAGGGATAGAGCCCCCGCCACGAGGCGCGACAGGGTCCGGCCAAGCCATCCTCCGGCCAGGGGCGCGTTGGGTTGACCGCGCGAACGCCGGTGGCGATAGATCCAGCTGAACAGAACGTTGACGGCGTCCTGATAGAACACGAATCGGGCCCGCTCGAAGCCCGCGGCACGCAACAGCACCTGGAGGGTGTCGGGAGTGAAGTGGTACAGATGGCGAGGACAGTCCAGGGTGAACCAGTGTGCCCGGAAGTGCCTGGCCAGCCCGCAGGCGAAGTTGGGAACGTTCAGCTGTAGCTCCCCCCCTGGCCTGAGGAAGTCCAGCGCCAGACGCAGCTCCCGGGCCGGATCGGGCAGGTGTTCGAGGACGTTGATGTACGAGATCACATCGAACGATTCGGTCGGGAGCCCGCTCTCGGCCAGGGTGCTCGCGATGACGTCCAGCCCATGAGACCTCGCACGCTCCACCGCATCGGCGTCCGGCTCGACCCCGGTTCCTTGCCAGCCCGACTCGACCAGGAATCGAAGGAGTCCTCCCGACCCACAACCGACGTCGAGCAGCCGGCCCTCACGGAATCGGGGCAAGAAGCGAAACCGGCTCGGCAGAATCTTCAGAATCAGCTGGGAGCCGATACGGACGATCCTCGGGCTCGGTTTCCCCGGATAGCCGAGGCAGTCGATCATGACCCTCCGCTTGAGGCTCCTCCACCCCGATGCGATGGGCATCTCCTGCTGGTGGGCCATGTAATGCGACGGGTAGTACCGGCCGATCGAGCGATCGTCCGGTCTGGGGTGGACGCGAATCAGCGAGCACTCTCGACACCGAACGATCCCGAAGCTGCCGGGCATTCCCAGCAGCAGGTCCGACGCCTCGAAGAGCAGGTCGACCTCCACCCCCTGACAGGTGCAACAGGGGGCCTGTTCATAGATAACGGAATCTGGCTCTTGCACCGACTCACTCACCGGCATCAATCCAACGACGAGGAAGCGCGGGGGGCAGACTCGCACCAGAGCTTAAAACACCTGGCCAATTGAGGGCTTGCCGCTCCATGGTCCTGAGCAGCATAACACACTGCGAAGACAGAAGACCACGACCGGCTCGCCCCCCGACCAGCTGACATTCCAGCCCGGTTATCGGACCCTTAATTTCAATCATAACCTTTTTTAAACAAGCAGCTTACGTATAGTTATCCACAGGTTTCCCCCAGACGATGTCTCATTTGGGCTTTCTGGGCATCTTGTTCAACATGGACGGCGCCATGATCTGGAAAGAACTCCTCTCCGGAGCTGGTGATTCTCTTCTTCATCAGGTGTCCGAAGCAGTTGCGTTCGACGTTCAGACCCTCGACCGGCTTCGCAGAGACTACCCCCGAGAGACTGTCAGGGCCGCTGTGGCACTGGTCACCGCACGGCGCAAGGCCACCAAGCTCTTCAGGCCCGAGGGCCTGGCGCTGGACGTGGAGGGCGTCGAGCAAGCCACCCCCTGGATCGTCGCGAAGCACAAGGCCTGCCGCTTCTCAGACGAACCCGTGGTGATCGATCTTTGCTGTGGCGTCGGTGGAGATTCGATGGCACTGGCCAACGTGACTCGAGTGCTGGCGATCGATCGCGAGCCACTACGCGCGTGGATGACCGCACACAACGCGGGCTGGGCCGCCGCAGCCGCGGACGTGACCCACCTGCGGCTTTCCGGCCAGACGTTTCATCTGGACCCCTCCCGTCGCGCAGAGGGCCGACGACACTGGCGGTACTCCGATTACCAACCGGGGCCAGCGTTCATCGAACAGCTGCTGACCCACTGTCCCGACGGTGCGATAAAGCTCGGCCCGGGCGTCGACCTCGACGTACTACCCACAGGCGAGACCGAGCTGATCAGTCTGCACGGCAAGCTGGTCCAGGCCGTCCTGTGGACGGGCCGCCTTGCCGGCCCCTCATCGGTTCGCGCAACCCGACTACCGGACGGGGTCACGCTCACCGGACCCCGACAGGAACTCCCACTGGACCTTCCTCGGCGTTTTCTGCTGGCGGTCGACCCCGCACTAGAGCGCACCGGGCTCGTGGGCACGCTGTGTGTACAGGAGGACTTGGCGGCAATCCACCCACAACTCGGCCTGTTGACCAGCGACCGCCCGGAAGCCTGCGCAATCCCATGGGTCAAGCCATTCGAGCTGCTGGAGAAGATGCCGTGGCGGGCCAAGAAAGTCCGGCGCTGGCTTTCCGAACGTAACGCGGGGCTCGTCGAGGTGAAGACTCGCGGGGGCGCAATCGATCCAGAAAAAGTCCGACGTGAGTTGAGGGGCAAGGGAGATCAGGCCTTCACGGTCTTCGTTTTACGCCAGGAGCGGAAGCTGACCGCTTATGTGACGCGCCGACTATCTTAACGCTTGCGCGATCTGTGCCTTCAGCGCGGCGTCCTGGGTCGCCAGCGAGATCTTGCGCAACACCTTCCGCGCACTCGCTGCACGATCCGCTTCTGTGTCGGCCAAAGCGCGGGTCAGTGCCGGCACCGCTGGCTTGCCTATTTCAGCCAGAGCCGCGTGCACCTTGAAGCGGACCGCATAGCTCGGATCGGTCATCGCCTGCATCAGCGCCGGCACCGCGGTTGACTGCTTCATCGTACCTAGCAGCTCGGCCACCAGCTTGCGCGTTGCGGGTTTGGGATGATCGAGCAGCGAGCGGGTCAGTGCTCGAATCGCGGGCTGCCCCATCTTGCGCAGCCCTTCAGCCGCCCGGGTCCGGATGATGAACGGATCGCCCAGCGCTTTCACGAGGGCCGGACCCACGAGCTTGGTCGGGCGGCCGATCTTGCCGAGGGCCTCGGCACGAGCGGCGCGGACATCCAGTTCCGGGTCTTTCTCCAGCGCGATCAATCCCGGCACGGCAGCCGCAGCTCTGCGTCCGATCGCCCCCAGCGCCGCAATCGCGATCAGCCTCGCCGTCGGATCACTGTCAGCCAGCCCACGCGCCAGGGCACCGACAACCAGGCCTTCCGGCGTCCCGATCCGGCCCAGCGCACGAACGGTCTCCCGGCGAACAGCCACATCGGAGTCGCTGACCAGAAGTCGCATGCGCACCACGGCCGGAGCCGCCGCCGGGCCAATCTTGCCCAGCGCTTCGATCGCCCGCCGGCGAACGAACGATCGCCGGTCGGCCAACAGTCCGGCCAGCACACCCACCGAGCGC
>CAZANL010000573.1:0-3693 GCA_964486115.1 uncultured Planctomycetota bacterium | reverse complement strand
ATAAAGCAGTTGCGGCGAGCAAGCACACCGTTCATGTAGTGCTCTTGGTTCTGCACCGGACCGACCAGTTGAGGGTTCTGCAGATCTATCACCTTGGGCACACGCCGCCGCGTGGGCCCGAACAGTTCCCTCTGAGCCTCTGTCGGACACTCGATCTCGTCGTCCGGGGCCCCGAGAAACTCGCGGATCAAGTCCGACTCGTGATAGTAAAAGGTGCGCTCGAGATGCGACGTGAGGAACCCGTCCTGGATGTTCATTCCGGGTGTGAGGGCCAGCTCGGTGACCCTGCGCAGGATCAGCGCTTGATCGGCCGCCTGCTGGGCGTCCTTGGCGAACAGCATGATCCAACCCGTATCCAGCGCCGCGTAGGCGTCATCATGGCCGCAGTGGACGTTCAGCGCGTGCTTGGTCAGCGCGCGCGCGGCCACCTCCAGCACCATCGTCGAGAGCTTACCGGGGGCGTGGTAGTACTGCTCGACACCATAAGCGATCCCCTGCCCCGAGGTGAAATTCACCACCCGCTTGCCGCAGACGGAGTAGGCGATTGCGCCGCCTTGCGCCGCGTGCTCGCCTTCCGTTTCCACGGCCAGTTTGGAAGCCCCAAAAACGCTCAGTTTGCCCTCGGCGAACGCCTGCTGGTAATATTCGCCCATCTGGGTGGATGAGGTAATGGGATAAAAAATACCGCCGTCGGCATACCGAGCCTCTGTCAGGTATCCCACCAAGTAGTTGCCGTTGGTGGTGACCCGGATCCCGGGGTACCGTGGTTGGTCGCTCATCAGTACTTTCCTGTCGCAATAGCTTGAACCTGTTCATGCGGAGAGACTTAGTTACGCAATGGGGTCTCCGCCAAGATAAAACAGCACCAAGGGTACCCCATCACCGGCAGCCAAGTCAAGTAAGCATTGGCTGGAGATTTTCTCGCAAGGTTAGTCTGAGAAAGAGCTTATCGGCTATGCCGTAGCTCGGGAACTCCCCACCGCAGGAGCCGTGGCCACACTCCTCTGCGACCCATGGCGTATGTCTCAATTCAGATGATCTACTGATCTTGGTGATCATGTATCATCATGTCAGACATAATTATCGATCCGTCACGCCATGAGTATTGGCCCGACGGCAAGCTACCGGCGCATGCATGGGACCGATGGCCTCTCCCCGGGCAGCGAACCGTAAGCAGATAGCCCCACACCCAGCAACCACGCCCTGGCGGGACAGACTGGGAGCCGGAGGGTCTTTCTATGAGATCTTGAGAAAATCCCTAAATAAAGTTCGTAACCTGGCACACCCCGGAGACTCTTACCGAGACAAGACCTTCGGGTTGGCCGAACAGGAGAATCGTGAAATGAAACGAACAACACCCTTCCTGGTGTTCTGCACTCTCGCGCTGACAGGCTGTGGCAGCCTGGGCGTGGGCCTTGGCGGATACCTGCCGGGTGCCCGCATCAAGCTGGCTCCCGGTCGCAGCATCGAGGTCAGCTCCCTGGGCACTCCCAAGCTGAACGGCAAGCGCCTGAGGCTGCCGGAGGCCAGCGAAGTGGACCGCTTCGGGGTCAGCTTCATCGATCTTGGCCAGCTACCCGCTGCCTGGCGCCCCAAGCATGCCGAGCAGGGCGGGACCGTGGTCGCGTCGATCTACCGCGCCTCTCCTCTGGCGGTCGCCGGGCTCCGCCCGTTCGACCTCATCGTCTCGATCGACGGTGCGAAGGTTCACAGCCCGCAGGCAGCGGCCGATGCCCTGCGAAAAGTGCCACTGGGGCAGGTGACCGAGCTGACAGTCGTCCATCGAGACGGCCAGCGCAAGGAGTTGAGCGCAACAGCCCGAACAGAACTCAATGAAGGTGCCGAGTGGCACCTGCCGTTCAGTTACACCAGCGCAAGCAACCAGCACGAGACCGCGCTGTCCATCGGACCACTGGACGGCCTGTTCTGGTACGCCGACACCCTGCAGACCCAAACCTGGACCTATTACCGGCGCGTTCGCTGGGGAACACTGCTGAACCTGATCCACTGGCAGAGCGTGACCAACCAGTCCACCGGAGACGTCGAGCGTACCCTGCGCCTGCTCTGGATCATTCCAATCAGCTTCTGAGAGGGCTCGATGATGCGTCTCACTCATTGGATGCTGTGCTGGGCCTTGCTGCTCACCGGCTGTCAGTCACCACGGATCTCGCTCAAGCCGTTGCCCGCCCGCTCCTTCCCGACCCAGGGCGGGGACATTCTGGAGATGGCCGGCAAGATGTTGACGATCCGCCCCAACCCCGGCGATGTCGAATCCGCACTGGGGGTTGGGTTATCGGAGAAAGCGGACGCGGTCGTTGTGACCAACCGCCTGCGCGCCTCCGCACGGCTACAGGCCCAGGACCAGATCCTGTTCCTCGCGGCGCGGCTGCCGCTCGACAGGCGGAAGAAGAAGAAGTCGTCCCGGAAAAACGACCCAGCCGCGCAGAATGCGCCCCAGGCGAACGCACAAGAGCCACAGAAAAAGGCTGCCTATCCGTTGCGTCCCTCTCCAGCCGAGGTGCGCAAACATCCCGACGGACATCCGGTCAGGCGGATCGCCGACCTGCGCGGATACATGGCCGGGGTGGGCTGGATTCGACTCGACCTCGTCGTACGGCGCGCTGGCAAGGAAATCGTCGTCAGCCAGAAGCTGACCGTCAAACGGACCACCGTCGAGTACAGCGAGGCGCAAGCCGTCAACGGAGACAAACTCGGTTTCACCGCGTGCTCGCTGGAGGACTGGCCCGAACAGCGCAGGCCCGCGCACGCCGCTGAGCACCCTCAGGCTCTGCTGGTCGTACGCGTGGAGACCGACTCCCCCGCAGCCCTCGCCGGGGTGCGGCCCGGAGACCTGATTCTCGGTCTCTCCAGCGACGAACGATCCAAACGGTCCAGCATGCAGCTGCTCAAACCAGACCGGACCGCCCGCGAGATCTCACTGGGCCCCGTCGCTCGGCGCAACGTGTGGGTACCGCTGCTATTTTCCTACCAGAGCGACGTGATTGGATCTCATCTGGGTCTCGGACCGTTCGACTGGATTTTCCATTGGTCGAGCAGAGAGCGCTACAGCCCCCAGACCGACCGGCATCACCCGACGAGCCGCTGGTCGTTGCTCACCCTGTTCCAGTGGCAAAACAGCTGGCGACGAGGGCAACGAAAGCGATCCTACAGAATCGATCCGATTGTCGACCTGCCTCGAATCGAGTACTTCGTCGACTGGATGAAGAACCGCGAGTGACCGCTGAGCAGCTGAATCTGGCGCTGTCCGGCGACCGGGCCGCGGTGACCTCGCTGGTCGAAGCCCACCTGCCGCGAGTCTACCGCCTTTCTCTGCGCATCTCTCGCTCCAGCGAGCTGGCAGAAGAGGCGACCCAAGAGACCTTCGTGCGAGTCCTGAAGGACCTCGGGCACCTTCGCGATCCTGAGCGGCTGACGTCCTGGATCTTGACCATCGCCGCAAACACCGTACGTGGCCTGATACGGCGACGCCCACGTGAGCTCTCCCTCGATCACGAACCGTCGACCGCCGTACTCGACATCGACGGCGACAGTCGGATCCAGCAACAGGCACTGGCCCACGCGGTGGACCGGCTGAACCCGAGCGAACGAGAACTGTTCCTGCTGCATCATCTCGAGGGCCTGGCACTGGATGAGCTGGCTCGAGCGAGAGAGTCCACGACCCCGGCGATCAAA
>CAZANL010000572.1:0-3694 GCA_964486115.1 uncultured Planctomycetota bacterium | reverse complement strand
GACCACCGACTGTTTTTGCTGGCCCTGGATCCAGATAGTGATTCTCTCGGCCAGGGTCTTCCCGTCGGGGGAGGCGTTGGGGCGCAGATGGCTCAGTAACTGAATCAACGCCTGCTGCGCCTCTTCCAGCTTGTCCGGTTGGGGTGATTCGCTGGAAGCCCAAAAGTAGATCCAGAGCAGATTGTACTTACTCTGCTCGTCGAATAGTTGTCCGGTGATCTTGGCTTCTCCGACATCCTGTTGCCAGGCGGCTGCCCAGGGTTCGTTGGGGGCGTCGTACTTGCGACCGGACTCACCTTGAGCACTCTCCATGTCATCGAGCAGCACACCGATCGCATACTGGACCCCGCTGGAGATCGCGGTGTCGACGATCAGGTCTCCCGACTGGTTGGCGGCCAGGATGCGATCGATCGATGCCGTGTAGCTCAGCTGCCCCACAATGACGACCAGCAGCAGCAGCAGTAGCAGGGTCAGAACGAGCACGACCCCTCGACGGGTAGTTCGTATGAGGTGGAGCATCGGCATTCAGTATAAGCAAGGACGAGGTGTCTCCGGTAAAGGTTGGTCAGAATTTCAGGGCCGATCCGCTGCTGCCGAATCGGGCCGCGGGGATTCACTGGGATCAGGTGAACCGGTAAAGTCTCGGTGTATGGAGCGTCGGCCGATGCGGCTTGATCGGTTACCGGCTGTTGGGTGACGTGGCGGAGAGTCCGTGTAGGATGTCGTCATGAGTGAGATCCTCCCCTGGACCGTCCGGTCCTCAGAGCACGTGTTGCAAGACCGCTGGATCAGTGTCCGATCCGACGATTGCGCCACGCGAAGTGACGTGCCGATATCCCCTTACTACGTGCTGGAATACCCTGACTGGGTCCATGTGTTTGCACTCGACGCGAGCGAGCGGGTGTTGGTCGTGCGGCTCTACCGGCATGGCGCCGGCCGTGTCTGCGTCGAGTTGCCTGGTGGTAATGTGGAGATCGGGGAGAAACCGACTGACGCGGCTCGGCGAGAGGTGCTCGAGGAGACGGGCTGCCATCTGGATGAGTTGATCCCACTGAGCGACTTCTCACCAAATCCGGCCACTCACACCAACCGGGTCTACGGCTTTCTCGGTCTGGGGGCTCGGCGAGTGCAGGGACTCGACCTGGACACCACCGAGGAGATCGAAAGCGAGTTCGTTCCGCTGGATCGGCTGATGGCGTTGATCGCGGACGAGCGGTTCCAGCAGTCGTTCCACCTGGGGACGATCTTCCTCGGTCTGCGACATCTAGGTTGGCTCGGCAGGGTCTAGGGACCCCGGTGCATGCCTGGCTTGTACGAGCTGCTTCCGCCTGTTGTCCCGAGGCTTGCCAGGGATTTGTTCCCGGTCTCGATAGCTCCCTAGCTGAATATGGTGCGGGCCAGCCCGATGCCGAGGCGCGTGTGGTTGAACCACCCTCGCGGCCGCGCCAGCTGTGCTGCCAGGTATCCCCCACGCAGATAAAATCGCCGATAGGCCAGCCGCCTGGCCCGCTCGAGTGTTTCGGAGGACAGACCGGCCTGGGTCTCGATGGGTGGGTGGCGAGAAGAATCGATCGGTGTCAGTGGATCGATCAGGCCGCGGGCCACCGCCTGTTCGCGTAGCGGGGTGCCGTGTCTGGGCGTGAAGACGTTGAAGCTGGCGTAGAGGGCCGGCAGGCGGGCGGCGAGGCGGATTGTTTCCTCGATCGTCTCCTCTGTCTCGCCGGGCAGCCCGAGCACGAAGTGCGCGCCGCAGGACACCCCGTGTCGCGCCAGGTGCTGAAAAGCTCGTTGGATCTGCCCGGGAGTGTATTGCTTGCCATGAGCGGCGAGGATCTCGGGACTGCCCGATTCGACGCCGAATTGCAGCAGCAGACAGCCGGACGCGGCCATCCGGTGGGCCAGTTGCTCATCGATCAGATCCACTCGGCACCAGCCATGCCAGGTCAGCGGTAGTGATTCGAGCAAATCTAGCACGGCCATTCCGTGCGCCCGCTTGGCCGCGAATGTCATGTCCTTGACGAAGACGTGGCGTATGCCCATCGAGACCAGCGCTTCGAGCTCCTCCCGTAGATTGTCGATCTCACGGGTGGTAAAGCCAAAGGTGCAGGAGTTGCAGAAGTCGCAGGGAAAAGGGCAGCCGAAATTGGTCAGCACGCTGGCCCAGTGTCGGGTCGGGACGCCGGGCATACGGTAGCGCTCGAGCGGGAACAACTCGTGGCGTGGAAGCGGTATGCTGAAGCTCCCACGTGGGTTGACCCGCGAGGAGACGATTTCTTCTCCCTCGCGATAGGCCATCGAGTTGACGTCCCGCTGGCCCGCCAGAAAGCGGGAGGGGTCCGCGCTGGTGAAGTCGAACAGACAGCCAGTCAGGTAGGGGTTGGCCTGGAGGATCTGCTCCGCTCGGTCGAGAAACGGTTCGCCCGACGCGAGAATCGTGGCTCCGGTGCGCTGCTGAACCTGCTCGAGGAAGGGCAGGTCCTCGGGCCAGCTGGCCGCCGAGATCAGGCTGATCACGGCGTCGGGTCGGTAGGCCTCGATTCGGGTCAGTGCACGGTCGGGGGAGATCTTCTCGACGATGCAGTCCAGCACACAGGCCTCGGTGAAGTAGCCGGACTGCAGCAGGAGGTCTCCGGGATGCCAGTAGTAGCCGGCCTTGGAGATCGTCGAGCAGTAGTAGTCGCGCAGGTAGCGCTGCGTGCCTGGTGGATTAAGAAGCAGGACCCGCAAGGTTCGGGTGTTCCTTGACATGGAGGAAGCCGGCCGCATCGTCGATCGGGTCCATTACTCTCTGGCGGAACTCGGCGTCGTCGCCCACGGGGCAGCCGCCGCGGTAGACCGAGTGCCACTCTCCCTTGGGCCGGATCATTCGCTCCCAGATGTCACGCAGCGGCTCCTGCTTGACACTACCGTACGAGAGGTGGATCCGGGGGCAGGGGGTCACCTCGCCGTAGGAAGACAGGTAGATCTTCTCGATGCCGGCCGGGCAGCCGGATCGCAAGTAGTTCGAGCCACCATCCCAGCGGACGTTCGGAAGTGCGACCATCTCGTGGAAGGTCTTGATGTGTGTGTCGTCGAGCAGGATCTCGTTGTTGCCGGTCCAGCTGCCGACCGCGTTAGCGATATTGACGGTCAGAGTGCAGCCCAGCTTTTCTGCCAGCTCCACCATCTCCCAGGCGTCGCCGTCGGACATGTTGAAGGGTGTGAGGATAGTACAGAGAAAGACCTCGATTCCGTTGTCGTGGCAGTTCTGAATCGCCTTCATCGCGGCGTCGAAGCCCCCGGGGATCTTCTTGCGCTCGTCATGCACCTCGGGCCTGGCGCTGTCCAGAGCCAGGCTGACGATCTGGACCCCAGCCTGGCCCAGGTCTCGGGTCATCTTCTGGGTCATCAGCAGCCCGTTGGTTGCAACCGACACCACGACCTTCTTCGGCTGGGCGGCCCGGACGATATCGCAGATCTCCGGGTGGTGTAACGCTTCGCCGCCCGTGATGTTGATCGAGAGGGCGCCGAGGTCGATGCACTCCTGCATCACCCGACGAATCAGGCCGAGTTCCATGTTGCTGGGCGCGGAGCGATGCATCGAGGTGGCCGAGCAGTGGTCGCAGTAGGCGTTGCACCAGTAGGTCACGCAGAACTCCACCTGGCGTAATACCGGGCGCTTCAGCACCAGCAGCTTGAAGTAGTTCTCGATCAC
>CAZANL010000571.1:0-3706 GCA_964486115.1 uncultured Planctomycetota bacterium | reverse complement strand
CACTTGCTGAGTCTCCTTGGAAGAGGATGCGCCCCTTGCCCTTCGTGTTGGGGTCGATACGCTCGACCGCATTCTGGGCTTGGCAGGGGCCTTTCTTCTCTGGGCAACCTTCGAACTGGTTGCCTTCCCACGCGCAACTGTGGACTTTCCAGTTCTCCCCCTCCCATTGGGGGAGTTTCGCCTGGCCTCCGCTCGCTTCTCCTTGCCTCGGTCACAACGATTACCGAGAACACAGGAAACGCAGTCGTAACCCTTGAGGGTGCAGACTTCACGCGAGTGCTGATAAAACAGCATGTTCAGACGGAGCAGATCCGCAGCCTTGAGCCTCTCGTTGAAGAACTCGCGGGCCTTGGTGTAATTAAGGCTGGGTCCCACGAGTCCAATGCGCTTCGCAACCCGCACGACATCCCCTAACATCGGGACTTGTGGGTTACAGAGGCTCTGGTTCAAAACACTTTCTCTTGCTGGATGACTTAACTCCGGGAGTTTTTCTAACAACTCGATACTGGACTCCGGAGGCAGGTCAGCAAGAGAATCAAGCGACAATCGGTTTTGACTGGTGTGCAGGTCGGTGAGAAAACGGCGAATTCGATCGGCCGCCTCACGAGCCTTGTTCATGTAAATCGGCTCGAGCACCTCGGCAATCTCGAGGCTGGAACTGACGCGGACCTCGTTCCATCCGACGAATGCATCGATCAGGCTCTTATGAGCCGATTTGGCGCGAGTCTTGGCGCCACTTTCCTGTAACAGGCAGACGACCACGTGATCCAGTACAGGCAGTTGCCCTTGACGGCGCTTCTTGCCGTACTGTTTTTCGAGCAGCCTAAGCGCCTCGCGAATCCTTCGCACGGTATCAGCGGTCATGTCGCCGCCCGTGGCATGTCAGCTCTAGACAGATGCCCCCCATGAGAAGCAACCTCCGCTGCTCCTGTGCACCCCGCTGCGAGGCGGGGTCGCTGCTGTCACACTGACTCGGGTCGGTCGAATTCAACCCTTGAGGGTCGATCATTTTCCCTCTGCGGGAGTGCCGGCTTTCTTTTTCTTGTTCCGGGACTTCTTCGGAATCTCCACCCCGTGCCGCTTCAAAATGCTTGCGACGGTCTCCGATGGTTTGGCGCCGACAGACAGCCAGTAACTGGCCCGCTCGGTATCGACGACTGTCGACTTCGACGAGTCCTCGACCAGCGGGTCGTAGTGTCCCAGGATTTCTATGCTCCGCCCGTCTCTCGCCGTACGTGAATCAAACGCACAGATTCGGTAAAACGGTCGGTTTTTCCTACCCATTCTCGTCAAGCGCAATCGCACTGCCATCTCTAGTACCTCCGCCCCTTTCGGGAGCGAGTTTGTTTCGGTGTACGTGGTGGGCCGCCCATCAGGCTGGCCAGGTCACCCATACCCATGTCGTCCCCTCCACCAAATCCCGGGAACTTACCCATTAAAGCTCCCATTTTGGAGAAGTTTTTCATCATTTTTCTCATGTCTTTGAACTGCTTGAGCAGCATTGACACGTCCTGCAGCGAGGTGCCACTACCCTTGGCGATCCTCGTACGGCGGCTACCGCCGATGATCTCCGGTCGCACTCGCTCCTCCGGGGTCATCGAATTGATCATCGCCTCCACCTTGTCCAGCTCACGATCATCGATGTCCAACTCACTGATCTGCGAGCCGACCCCCGGCAGCATCCCGAGGATGTCTTTCAGGTTCCCCATCTTTTTCACCTGGCGGAGTTGGTTGCGAAAGTCATCCAGGGTGAAGGTGTTTTTCAACATCTTCTCCTGCAGCTTCAGCGCCTCCTCCTCGTCCATCACTTCCTCGGCGCGACGCACCAACCCGACGACGTCACCCATGCCGAGAATCCGCTCGGCCATCCGCTGGGGCTCGAAGGTGTCGAGTTGATCTAACTTCTCTCCGAGCCCGATGAACTTGATCGGCTTTCCGGTGACGTGGCGAATCGAAAGTGCAGCGCCACCGCGCGCATCACCATCCATCTTGGTCAGGATGACGCCGTCGATCTCCAGGTCGGTGTTGAACTGCTTGGCCGAGTTGACCGCGTCCTGACCGGTCATCGCGTCACAGACCAAGAAGATCTGGTCCGGGTTGGTCTTCTTCGCGACCTGCCGCAGTTCCTTCATCAAGGCATCGTCGACGTGCAACCGTCCGGCGGTGTCCAGGATCACCACATCGACGCCTTGCCGCTTGCCCTCCGCCACACCCCGAGCGCAGATGGCGGGCGGGTCCTTGACGTCGTCTTCGGCATAGACCGGAACATCCAGGCTCTGGCCCACCACACGCAGCTGTTCGATTGCGGCGGGGCGCTGGACATCGGCCGCCACCAGCAGCGTCGACTTGCCTTCCTTCTTGGCCAGATAGCGCGCGAGCTTGCCGCAGGTCGTCGTCTTGCCAGAGCCCTGGAGGCCTGCCATCAGGATGACCGTTGGCGGAGACAACGCGTAGCGGATATCGGTCGACGCTTCGCCCATCAAGCCGATCAACTCGTCGCTGACGATCTTGATGATTTGCTGGCTCGGGCTGACGGCCTTGATCACCGAGTCGCCGACAGCCTTCGCGGTGACGTTGTCGATGAACTGACGAACCACCTTGATGTTGACGTCCGCCTCCAGAAGTGCAGTCCGCACTTCCTGAAGACCGTCGCGAATATTCTTCTCGGTTAGTCGACCTCGGGTTGAGATCTTCGAGAAGACGCCGTTAAGTTTGTCGCTCAGCCGCTCGAACATGAAACCTTGCTTTTCCGGAAAGAAAGATACCTTATCAATTTAGAACGCGCAAGCGATCTGGCCACGGACTCACCCCCGACTCAGAACTCGAAGTCGACGTTAGCCTCGCGGCGCTGCACGTCGCCGCCGATCGCGCGCAGCTTCTGATCGATGCATTCGTACCCTCGATCGATGTGGTAAATCCGGTTGATATGCGTCTGTCCCTTGGCCACCAAACCCATCAACACCAACCCCGCGGAGGCCCTCAAATCGCTGGCCATCACCGGTGCGCCCGACAGCATGTCAGGCGCACCCTCGACGATGGCAGAGGGGCCTTCCTTGCGCACACGCGCACCGAGTCGGTTGTATTCTGCAACATGCATGAAGCGATCCGGGTAGATCTTCTCGGTCACCACACTCGTGCCAGATGCGGTGGACAGAAGGGCCATTAATTGAGCCTGCATATCTGTGGGAAATCCCGGATAGGGTAGCGTCGTCACGTCCACCGCTCGGAAGATACCGCCGGCCCTGACCCGCACCGCATTGTCAGGAATCTCGTCGATTATCACACCCGATTCTTTGAGTTTGTCGGAGACGGCGAGCATGTGATTCATCACCAATCCCTCGATCATCAGATCGCCACCGGTGATCGCGCCCGCCACCATGAAGGTGCCAGCCTCGATCCGGTCAGGGATCACGCGATGCACGGTGCCACCCAACTGCTTGACGCCATCGATCACCAGATGATGACTACCGATGCCCTGAATCTTCGCACCCATGGAATTGAGCATGTGAGCCAGATCCTGGATCTCAGGCTCGCAAGCCGCATGCTCGATGATTGTACGTCCTCGCGCGAGCACGGCGGCAGACATCACGTTGGCAGTACCCAGCACACTCGAACCAAAGGTGCCGCCGAGGTAAGTCGAGTGGCCCCGCAACTCCTGGCACCGGGCCTTGACGAACCCATCCTCGACGCGAATATCGACTCCAAG
>CAZANL010000570.1:0-3706 GCA_964486115.1 uncultured Planctomycetota bacterium | reverse complement strand
TCAGCCCTGTCGACTCGGCACACCACCGGTCCCTGCCACCACTGGCCACGTAATGCTTGTCACGCTCGAGCAGCATCTCGAGAGCCTCGTCATATCGTCGGTTGACGTACAGGGCGTAGGCGTGAAAAACCACGATCTCCTGGTCCTCTGGTCTGATCGCGGCCGCCTTCTCGATCGCAGCCAGACACCTGGCGTGGTCCCCCGCCTCGACAGCGTGTTCGTACGTCCTCACATACCGGCTCGCTCTGAGGGCGGCGATCATGTCCCGCCCTCCGTCCTCTCGGGCTGGTACAGCTTGAGAAACAGCTGCTTTTCCAGATAGATCGCCAGACGCTTCTGGAAAGAAAAATTCTCCGGGATGCCCAGCTCCTGGAGGCCAGCCACTCCCTCCCGCACATTTCCTGCCTGGATCTGCCCCAGCCTCTGGTATGCGCGAATCAGCCGGTTCTCGGGCGCGGCTTGCTGGCCGACTGCCAAGGCCCGCCCCGCTTCCTCATGGCGACCCGCTTCGAGCAACATGATGCCCCGGTAGAGCGCCAGGATCGCCGGCTCGCTGAAACACCCGGCGCCATCGTCGAGGACAGACAGGCCAGCCTCGGGGTCACCCGTTTCAGCACAAGCCAGCGCCAGGTGGATACGCAATCCATGGTCGGCTGGCGCACGCTCGACTGCCGCCTGCAATACCCCGCGCGCCTTGCTCCGCTGACCCTCGCGGAGCAGCGCCTGCCCCTGCGCGAGATCACGCGAGGACCGCCACCTGCTCAGAAAACCCATATTCCGGATTCTACTGGCAGGGTGTGTCCGTCGCAAATAGCATGGGTCTGATGAGAATCACAATCAGCAAGACGGCCTGGTATTGTTTTATCGCGCTGCTCATGCTTCTCGTTGTGCAGTTGTTCCTGATCGAGTACGCAGCACAGCAGGTCGGCCCGGCCGCCGATTCGCTGAGGCTGTCGATCATGTTCACCCTGCTCAACGGGCTGGCAATCATGATCCTGCCACTGTTTCTCATGGAACGCAGCCCGCACGAGCCAGCACTCTCGAACCACTCGTCGCTTCACACGGCTAACTCCGAAGAGCTCCTCTTGCGCAGTCACGTGATTGCCCTCAACACGGTGGTCAGCCAGTCCCGGACCGGAAAGCTCGACCCGGCGATGCTGACCCTGGCCAACCAGCTTCAGCAACTGGTCGAGGCCAGTAACGACTCGTAGAGCCCGCCTGTCAGTTGTGCCATCCGGAGCGACGAGTGGTGTCGCTCGACCTCACGACGCGCCGCCTCCCCCAAGGAGCGCGCTAGGCCGGCGTCTCCCAGCAGCCTTAGCACTGCCAAGGCCAGCGCTGCCGGGTCCTGCGGCGGCACTCGTAGCCCGACACCCTCCCCCACCAGATCCCGATTGCCGATGCAGGTGCTGGGCACAACGGGCAGGCCGATGCCTAGAAGCTCGAGTAGTGCGATCGACTGGCCCTCATAGCGACTACAGTTGACGCCAATGTCAAAGCCGCGAATCAGTCGCAAACCGTCCGGCCGACAACCGGTCAAGATCAACCTCTGACCCAGCGGCGCGGCCAGCTTGCGCACCTTCGACTCCAGCCGGCCACCTCCGATGATGACAAAGCGCACATCCGGTCGTTGCCGGGAAACGCTCAGAGCCGCACGAACGTGAGTGGGTCCTTCTGAAAATGCAGTCGCCCGATCATCCCGACCACCGGCACGCCACCCTCCACCCCCAGCTCAACGCGGGCCTGACTGCGCGCATCGGGGGGCGGAAGCTGATCCAGCTGGATGCCGTTGGGCACCAAATGGATCGGGGCCTCGACTCCAGCCGCCAGCATCTCTTCTCGCTCGCTGGGGGCCACGGCGATCAACTCACCCCCTGCAAAAGAAATCGCCCTGCGCCAGGCGCGAAGAAAAAGGGGACGGAGCCACATTTCCTGAAGTGCAGGCTGTTCGGCGTGTGCAGCAGCGGTAGGTCGCCGAAAACCCCGCGCGCGCCGATAGGCCCCCACACGCCAGTCACGAACCCGTGCAGATGAAGCAGATCAGGTGGTCCGTGCGTAGCCGCGAGTTCCCGCAGCAGGCCGCGGTAGTTCAGCGCGAGATAGCGGCTGATCGGTCGGCAGACACACGGGTGGCCGTAGGACCGGAAGGTGGCCTGAACCATCGGGCTGGTCGTCAGACCGACAAACTCGAAACGCGGAGATCCCAGGTGCCGCAGCAACTCCTCGAGATGCCGCTGCAACCCGGAGACCGTCTCGAGGTCGTAGACCACCTGATAGATCCGCGCGCCGCTCACTCTTCGCTTAATAGCGTACGATTACATAAGATGAAACCCCGCCCATGACACATCAAGTCGTTCCGGACCGCTCCCAAGGAGGCACAGATGGCCGCCTGCTCGGCCCCTACAGGTTGTCCCGACGGCTCGCCTCAGGCGGGCTCTCGGCCGTCTTTCTAGCCACTGACACACGGGACGACAGTCAGGTGGCCGTCAAGGTCTTCAAGCCTGAAGTCAACCACAACCCAGAACTTGTCTGGCTGTCCGAGCGGTCCCTGGCGGTTACGCGTCAGCTGGACCATCCCAACCTGATCAAGATCCTCGACGGCGGCGTGCATGACGAGCGCCGCTACTCAGTGATGGAATACGTCGCAGGGGGCCGAACGCTGGCCCAAGAACTGGCTGAGGGCCCATTGAGTCTGAGCCGTGGGCTGAGTGTTTTACGCCAGGTGCTGGAGGCGATCGACGCGATCCACTGCGCCGGCATGGCACACCGAGACATCAAGCCGGACAACATCTTACTGGTGCCGCACAACGATGGTCCCCAGGTCAAGATCCTCGACCTGGACTTCCTCGGCCCGATCGGACATCGGCGACTGGCCCGGGTGCGGGAAATCCTCGGCACACCGAAATACATGGCACCCGAAGAGATTCACCGGGGCTACCCCCACCCACGCGGCGATCTGTTCTCACTCGGCGTGACCGCATACGAACTATTCAGCGGACAAGAACCGTTCAAGGTAGACAAGGAGGTCGGCTATCTGTATGCCAACCGATTCCAGAGTCACGAGCCCCTGACCCGACTGCGGCCCGACTTGCCCGAAAGTGTCGGGCGGTTCGTCGGACATTTGCTGGCCCGTCAGCCAGGCGAGCGCTACGACAGCGGAACCGCCCTGCACGACTGCTTGATTCTGGAGAATGCCTGCGGCAGCCCGGCCGGTGTGTTTTCGAGTGCGCCGGTGGGGCTCGTGGGGCCACCGCGGATACGGCACTGGTCGACGCAACTAGCCAGCCTCTGGACCGCTGCAGCCCTGCTACCGCTGGCTTTCGGGCTGCTCTGGTTGGCTTCCGGCGAAAGGCCCATGGCCGTTCCATTCGCCGATGCCACCGAGCCTCTGAGGGTGTCGAAGCAGGCCCCCCCGTCCCGACCTGCTCCCGTCGCACCCTGGCCCCAATGGCAGGTACGCACGGCCTCCACCCCCCAGAACAGGGCGTGGCAAAAAGCTCGTCTTTCCGAGGAAAACGGATCTCCCGAGAGCCGAAAAACAGCGATCACGCTGTTGAACGACATTGCCGCTGACTCCGGTCACCCACACTACGAGGAAGCCTGCGCACTACTTGCGCGACTCCAGGAAATAGAGTTTCTACGGCTGAGAAGGTCTCAGCCGGTGCGCGCCCTGGCCTGCCTGACGGCTGCCCGCAACGCCACGCGA
>CAZANL010000569.1:0-3708 GCA_964486115.1 uncultured Planctomycetota bacterium | reverse complement strand
CACAAGTACGACGTGATCGCCGAGCAACTGGCGCTGCGGGATCGCCCCGATCTGACCCTTGTCGAGCGGCAGCGCGCGCGCGACGCGATCAAGCGAGAGATCGCTGCGATCTGGGACTCCGACGAGGTCCGCCGGGAGCGACCCACGCCGCTGGACGAGGTGCGGGGCGGTCTGGCCGTGATCGAGCGCGTGCTCTGGCACGCGCTCCCCGAGTTCCTGCGCGACCTGGACACGGCGCTGGTCGAGACTACGGGGCTGGGCCTGCCCCTGGAAGCGGTGCCGATTCGCTTCGGATCGTGGATGGGCGGCGACCGAGACGGTAACCCGCACGTCACGGCCGAGGTGACCGAGCAGGCGGTCCTGCTCGGCCGCTGGGTCGCCGTGGACCTGGTCCACCGGGAGGTCGACCGGCTGCGAGCGGAGCTCTCGATGCGCCGCTGCGGTCAGGCGCTGCGCGCCGAGGTCGGCGACGCGCGCGAACCTTACCGGGCGTTCCTACGTCGGGTCCGCGACGACCTGCTGGCCACGCGCCGTGCGCTGGAAGCCAGACTGGCGGGTGAGGAGGCCGAACCGGACGAGCTGCATCATGACGCCGAGGCGCTATGGGACGCGCTGATGGGCGTCCGTGCCTCGTTGGTCGAGACCGGGCAGCGACTGATCGCGGACGGCCGCCTGCTCGATCTACAGCGCAGGCTGGCATGCTTCGGGATGACGATGGTCCGGCTGGATCTGCGCCAGGCCGCGGAGCGCCACACCCGCCTGCTCGACACGGTCACGCGCGCACTCGGCGAGGGTTCGTATGCGGAGTGGGACGAGGCGGGGCGCGTCGCCTTTTGCCTGCGGGAGCTGGACAACCCGCGGCCACTGCTACCACGAGGGTTCGTGCTGCCCCCGGAGGAACAGGAAGTGCTCGAGACCTTCCAGGCCGCGGCACGGCTGGGTCCCGGGGCGCTGGGCGCCTACGTCATCTCGATGGCCAGCGCTCC
This sequence comes from uncultured Planctomycetota bacterium, assembly GCA_964486115.1. Classification (GTDB taxonomy): domain Bacteria; phylum Planctomycetota; class JACQVV01; order JACQVV01; family CAZANL01; genus CAZANL01. The sequence goes on along the minus strand of CAZANL010000569.1, from coordinate 2,722 downwards.
CTCGGACGTTCTGGCGGTGGCGCTGCTGCAGGCCGAAGCCGGCGTTCGCGGTCAGCGCATCGTCCCGCTGCTCGAGACGATTGTCGACCTGGAGGCGGCCGGCGAGATGCTCCAGGCGCTGCTCGGTTTGCCGTGGTACCGCGCGCAGATCGGCGACGAGCAGGAGGTGATGATCGGCTACTCCGACTCCGCCAAGGACGGGGGCCGCCTCGCCGCCGCGTGGTCGCTCTACACGGCCCAGGAGGCGCTGGTCGCGGCCGCCCGCGCACACGGGGTGCGCCTGACCCTGTTCCATGGCCGCGGGGGATCGGTCGGCCGGGGCGGCGGACCGACCTATCTGGCGATCCAGTCGCAGCCGCCTGGGTCGGTGGCCGGTCGGCTGCGGGTGACCGAGCAGGGCGAGATGATCCAGGCCAAGTTCGGCCTGCGTGGCATCGCCCACCGCACCCTCGAGCTGTACACCACCGCCACGCTGCAGGCCACGCTGCGACCACCGGCGGAGCCCGAGCCCGCGTGGCGCGCCTGGATGGACCGGCTGGCCGGACGCTCGCTGGCGGCCTACCGGGCTGTGGTCCGGGATCACCCCAACTTTCTGCCCTACTTCCGCGCGGCCACCCCCGAGAGCGAGTTGAGCCGGCTCAACATCGGTAGTCGGCCGGCCAGGCGGCGCGCCGGCGACGACGTCGACTCACTGCGGGCCATTCCGTGGATCTTCGCCTGGACCCAGACGCGCCTGTTGCTGCCGGCCTGGCTGGGCGCAGGCGAAGCCCTCACCGCCGCGCTCGAGGAGGATCCGCTGACGATCCGGCGGATGCATGCCGAGTGGCGCTTCTTCCGATCCACCCTGGAGCTGATCGAGATGGTGCTGGCCAAAGCCGATCCGCGGATAGCTGGGCACTACGACGCGGCGCTGGTACCGGCCCCGCTCGGCGGCATCGGGGCCGCGCTGCGTACGCGTCTGGCAGAAACGACGCGTGCGCTGCTGGCGGTCAGCGGACACACCCAGCTGCTGGACAACAACGCCGTCCTGCGCCGCTCGATCGCCGTCAGAAACCCTTACGTCGATCCGATCAACCTGGTCCAGATCGAGCTGCTGCGCCGCCTACGCAGCGGTGCGGGTGACGCGGAAGCTCTGCGGGACGCCCTGCAGTCGACGATCAACGGGATCGCCGCGGGAATGCGCAACACCGGGTAAGCCCTGGGCCGCAGGGCAAGTGCCGCCGCTGCTGCTGACGACATGTCCGTCGCGACGCAGAAAGATGGACGGGATCGACCTACTTCACCCGTCCCTGCTGCGCGCGAAACCGACGCCCGGCGGCAAAAAAACCAGCGCAGCGAAAGATCTCCGCACTGGCCGCATAGATCAGTTGCACGGCTCACACAGAAGTGCGGGCCACTAGTAACCCACGAAAGCGCCCTAATTCGAGGCCCACGAGGCCCACCCAGGGGGCGCTGCATGTCTTGGCATACCCGACATACTGGAGGAACCATGACCCTGTAGAAGATGTCTTACGGAGGGAGCCCGCTGCTGCTGCTACTCTCGGCAGCCGCTGCGTTTGGCGTGCTGGTCAGCCACACGGATTCCGCCGTGCCCGAAAACACGCTGACAATGACCCCGGCAGAAAGTTCGACAGAGCCGACCTCTCCGGCGGGTGCGGCTTCCGCCTCACCGGCCGCCTCCCACGGCGGGGGCGGGTCAACCCCGCTCGGGACATTTTCGGTCCAGTCCACCCCGATCCCGGCCCAGGTCGCGATCCCGCGCACTGGCCGCCCAATTCCTCATGACGGCGATCCCGACTTCAAATACCTGGCCAACGGGGGCTTCCGGCGCAGCTTCGTCTGGCGCAACCCGGCCAACGCAGCCGAGACACGCGTATGGTGGGTCAAGGATGGCGGGCAAATCGGCCACTCGCGGGACGGCGGGACCACCGTCGTGTACCAGGAGACCCCGCAAGAGGCCGCCCAGATGCTCCTCGACATCAAATTCCTCGACGACGGAAAGACCGGCTGGGCCTGCGGTCGCAGCGGCCACGTGCTCAAGACCGTCGACGCCGGCACCACCTGGAGGCCCTTGAACGCCGACAACGCCACGGTGTCCGACACCAACGGGGATCCCGCCGTCCTGTGGGCCCTGAAGTTCTTTGAAGACGATCCGAAAGTCGGAATCGTCGCCGGCCTGTGGAACTTCCAATCGACTGCGGACGGTGGACGGACCTGGAGCGACCTCGAGCTCTACCGGGACGCCGCCCACACCGAACTAATCTCCCTGCACCATGTTGACCTTAGTCAGACTATGCTTGAGCTTCGACGACGCGCGCTTGGTCGCGGTCTCGACCTCGACCTTCGCGTTGAGCACGTCGGCCTGCTTCTTCAGCAGGTCCATCGGATGCACGTATCGGTGGCCAGAGCGGTTTGCTCTCGGCCTCCGAAGAGCGCTCCCTGCTGACCCAGATGATCCGGGCCTACCAGGACGATGCGACCATCCGCCTGTCGGCGGGCACCCACCCCGCGCCGCAAGACGCCCGGTCGTTCCTGGAGTTCATCGACCAGGCGGGTCTGACGGTTCGGGTCGACCGCCCTCCCTCTGCAGATGCCAGCTCGACGGGCAAGCTGGGCCGCTACCCGGTGACCGGCCACCTCGGAGCCGGCGGCATGGGCGAGATCCTGCAGGTGCGCGACGAGGACGTCGGGCGCGAGATGGCCGCCAAGGTGATCAAGGGGC
>CAZANL010000568.1:0-3736 GCA_964486115.1 uncultured Planctomycetota bacterium | reverse complement strand
ATCGACCTCGGCATAGCCCGCATGGACCAGGTGACCGGCCCTCAGCGCTGCAACCACATTCTCCTCGCGGGCCGCTTTCTGCAACAGTCGAATGGACTGAAAGGGGTCTCGCGCCACCTCTTGGCCCAACCGGTAGCATTCTGCCAGCTCGAGCATCGCCGCCGTGTCACCGCCGCGAACGGCCTTGCGCAAGGCCTTCAGCCTGTCCGACTCCTTGCTCCCGGATTCGGAGCGGGTCGAAAGGGACCGTCGAACAGCCGGCTTCTTCCCCGCCGGAGGAGTCCCTTCGGAATCGCCCCCGCAGCCGCTCGACAGCACCATGACCAACAGCAAAAAACAGCGCAACATCAGACCACCTCCTTGCGTCGAGGGGCCCGACAACAGCCCCGCAACGCCTTCATCGGAATCTCGACCCTCTTCCACTGTTCTGATGCCCCTCCCGCGGTTGGCCTGAGGAGCTTGCAGCCCGTCGGTCGACAATGACACGACACCCGAGTGGACTGTTCTGTGCCCCGGCCGATCGTGCTAATACTGGGCAAGGAAGCCGTCCTACGGCCCAGGCAACCTGGGATTCCGGTCACGGACTCCTTGCGACCAGCGTACCACCTCGGATAATCACGACATGATCAAAATCCCCGCGCTACTGCTCAGGCAGCTGTACACGTTCGGCAGCCTGGAGAACGTCTCCGGCGGCATCCGCTTCGGCGTCAAGAACCGGCTCAGTGACGCGACGCTGACCGGCATCAATCATCTCGCGATCGACGGGCGTGACGTTTCCATCGAGAAGTTGACGCTGGAGCTGGACAGTGGCGAGTCGATCTCCGCTGATGCCGTCAGCTCCGACAACCCGATCTCGTTTCCACTGCGGCGGGTGGTTCATATACGCGCCGAGCACTCAGAGCTGGCCCGCGGCAAACACGACCTCGCAATCGGCTTTCAGTCCAAGCCTTTCGGCAAGCTGTCCCTGAAGGTCAAAGACGCGATCAGCGAGCGCAAGGCCGAACGGATAACCGTGCCGCTGGACAGGGTCAACAACTGCAGCGCCGAGATCATCAAGCGGCGCCAGGCATTTATCAGCGAGACGACGGGGACTGAACTGACCCATGTCTCGAGATACTCGTTCGATCCCGCAATGACCGAGGGCAACATCGAGAACTTCACCGGAGTGGCCCAGGTGCCGATCGGATTCGCCGGCCCATTGAAGGTCAACGGCGAGCATGCGTGTGGAGAGTTCGTGATTCCTCTGGCCACGACGGAGGGGACGCTGGTCGCCTCCTACAACCGCGGAATCAAGGTGCTCAACCTGTCGGGTGGCGTGACCTGCACGGTGCTGGCTGACAGAATGCAGCGAGCGCCCGTGTTTATTTTCGAGTCAGCGCGCGAGGCGCGAGACTTCAAGGAGTGGGTCGACGAGCACCTCGAACAAATCCGCGAGGCGGCCGAGGCGACCTCTAGCGTGGCCAAGCTGATCTACATCGACACCTATCTGTCCAACAAGTTCGCCTACCTGCGCTTCAACTACTACACGGGCGATGCCGCGGGGCAGAACATGGTCGGCCGCGCCACCTTTGCCGCCTGCAGCTGGATTCTCGACAACATCGACACGGTCAAGCGGTTCTATCTGGAGTCCAACCTGGCGACCGACAAGAAAGCCTCACAGGTCAATATAATGCGCACGCGCGGGAAGCGAGTCGTTGCCGAGGCGACGGTACCGCGAGACATTCTGGTCGAGAACATGCGTGTCGAACCCGAGGCCTTGCACTACCACGCCGGGGTGGGCAACGTCGGCGCGATGCTCTCCGGCGCGAACAACAATGGCGCCCACTCCCCCAACGCGATCACGGCAATGTTCATCGCCACCGGCCAGGACGTGGCCAACGTGGCGGAGTCGTCCGCGGGGATCGTTTACACCGAGTTGACTCCAGACCAGGACCTCTACATGTCGATCACCATCCCATCACTGATCGTGGCAACCTATGGTGGTGGCACCAGCCTCCCGACCCAGCGAGAGTGCCTCGGCGTGCTGAACTGTTGCGGCAAGGGAAAGGTGAACAAGCTGGCCGAGATCATCGCCGGCGTGGTGCTCGCGGGTGAGCTCTCGCTGGGCGCGGCGATCTCCTCACTGGACTGGGTCAGCAGCCACGAGAAATACGGAAGGAACCGCTGAGGGGCTGAATGACGGCTCAGATGCGAACGAGCACATGAGACACCTTCCGCTGCTGCTGATCTTCGCGGTATCCCACCTCGCGGCTTCTGCTCAAGAAAAAGAGCTGCTGACCGTCGCAGAGCGCAGTGGGTTCACCCGGACCGCCCGATACGCGGAGGTGGAGAGTCTGATCGCTCGCTACGTCGCACGTGGCCGCCACCTGAAGCGGGCAGACTTCGGCAAGACCAACGACGGGCGGGCGATGAGCGCAGTGATCGTCGGCAAGAACCCGGACCAGCCGGCCGGGCGATTGACCGCTCTGCTGCTGGGCAACATCCACTCGGGAGAGTGCGCCGGGAAAGAGGCGCTGCTGATGCTGCTGCGAGAACTCGCGCTCGACCCGCAGCACCCGCTGCTGAAGCGCCTGATCCTGATCGTCGTGCCCAACTACAATGCCGACGGCAACGAGCGGATGGGGAAGGCCCACCGCCCGGGACAAGTTGGACCGACCGCTGGCATGGGGCTGCGGACCAACGCCCAAGGACTCGACCTGAACCGCGACTTCCTCAAGCTCGAAGCACCAGAGACTCGAGCCCTGGTCACGCTGCTGAATCGCCACAACCCGCATCTGTTCATCGACTGCCACACGACCAACGGCTCCAGGCATCGCTACCCGCTGACCTATGACATCCCGCACAATCCGGCAGCGCCAGCCGATGTGCGCCAGTTTCTTCGCGGCGAAATGATGCCGGCCGTGACCCGCACACTGGCCCGGCAGAAGCTGGACACTTTCTATTACGGAAACTTCGATCGAGCCAAGACCCGCTGGAACAGCTTCGGCCACGAAGGGCGCTACAGCACCGAGTATGTCGGGTTGCGCGGGCGGCTGTCGATTTTGGCGGAAGCCTACAGCTACCTGCCCTACGAGAAACGAATTCGCGCCACCCTGCGGTTCGTCCGCGCCTGCCTGCAGTACGTCCATGCTCATCATCAGCGGGTCCGCCGGCTCCTCGCAGGGGTGGTCTCCGAGCGACGCATTCCGATGCAGTCGAAGATGACCGCATTCACCACGCCAGTCACGATCAAGGGGTACGATGAGCAGGGCCGACCCGCTGATCACAAAGTCCGGTTCTTCGGCAACTTCGTCCCGACACGACAGATCGTCCGGCCACGAGCCTACTGGATCCCCAGGGAAGAGAGCCGCCTGGTCGCCAGACTGAAAATGCACGGCATCCGGGTCGACGTGCTGACGGCCCAGGCCAGGCTGCGCTGCGAGGCCTATCGAGTCACCCAACTGACGAGAGCCCGAAAACCGTTCCAGAACCATCGACTGCTCAAGCTGCAGGTCACTGGGCGAGCGCTGACCCGCACCCTCCCGGCCGGCAGCTATCTGATCCGGACCGAACAGCCCCTCGGCCGGCTGGCGGCGGTGCTACTCGAACCATCGTCCGATGACAGCTTGCTGACCTGGAACTTCCTCGACCACGTCCTGCAAAAGGGCCGCGAGATCCCGATTCTCCGCCTGCTGGACGTCGGTGAATTGCCCGCTTCCAAACCACTCGAACGCGTTACACCCGCACAGCAGCTGAC
>CAZANL010000567.1:0-3739 GCA_964486115.1 uncultured Planctomycetota bacterium | reverse complement strand
CAATGGAGGAGGCGGGTCGGTCAAGGGGAGCCATGCACCAACGCCATGCAGCGTAGGCGTTTCCTGGGAGGATAATGGGGTTTGGCGCCGGGTAGTAGGCCAGAGGCGGTAAGGGGAGCGTGCTGGGAGGTGTGCCCCCGCCAAGGCTACTGGAACTGCTGTTGCCACAGCCGCTCGCCGCTCGCGACCCCCTGATCTTGTCGGATGTCCGGTTCGTCTGGGCCATCAGCGAGTGTCGCTCGGCGAGATCGGGCAGGGGGTGAGACGGATCACTCGACAGGGATCGTGGCGAGAGTCCTCGACGTGGACCCAGCGGTCCATCGATCGGTCGGATCGACGGGGCGGGTGCGGGAAGCGGCAGCGCAGCTCCGGTGGGCCGGGGGGAGATCTCTCGCCACCACTGCTCGGGGGCTCTTCGAGAGAGGCCCAGCAGCACCAGGGAGCAGGCTCCAGCTGCTGCAATTGCCAGCGTGATCAGTCGATCTGTCACCGCACATTCCTCCTGCCTGCAAGGTCTGTCCTCCCATACAGCGGCTCACGGTCGTTCTATTGACAAAAAAACGGTTGCGCAGCAGTAGGGCGGGCAAGGGGGATGACGTGTCGACGCTACATTTTTTTGATCCGGGAGGTTTTATCGGATTCCCGGTGGGCGGCAGCGTCGAATGGGCATGAGACTGCTGATCGGCCTGCTTGCCCCTATCGGGACCGAGCTGTGGGGCCCTCTTTTGTGGCGCCCTGAATCAACTCGAGTGCGGCCTTCCGGCCTCCGGTGAGGGAGTGCGTATTCGTTGCCGCTATCGAGCGCGCTCAGGTGGTGGCACGGCGAAGCGACGCCACCAGGTCGGCTGCGCGAATAGGCTTTTGCAGGGCCCCGGCGATCTCGGTCCCGGTAAATCGAACGAGGATCTCTTCCTCGGTAAAGCCACTCATGACGACGATCGGCAGGTCTTTCTGGAGAGCGTGTAGCTGTTCGTAGACTTCTTCGCCGCTGAGCCTTGGCATACTGAGGTCCAGCAGCACGCAGTCGATGGAGTCTGCGTTTTCGCGAAACGTCTCGATGGCCTCCTGTCCGTCCGCTGCTTCGATGACATCAAAGCCGCAGTGCTGCAGTCGTTTGCAGAAGATCGCGCGGAGGGCATCCTCGTCGTCGACCACCAGGACACGCTTGGGCGAGTTGCTTGTTGCGACCTTCGCGGGCACCGACTCGCACTGCTCGGTGTCCGTCACGGTGGGGAGCAGGATGGTGAACGTGGTTCCCTCTCCAACCTGGCTTTCGGTGTGAATCAAGCCGTCGTGCTTGAGTACGATTCCCTTCACGGCGGCCAGACCGAGGCCGCGCCCGGTAAATTTCGTCGTGAAAAAGGGGTCGAAGATCCGTGCTGCGGTCTGGGCGTCCATGCCGCATCCGGTGTCGCTGACGGTGAGCCGAACGTATTGCCCCGCGGGCATGTCGGACCGCGCAGAGAGGTGGCTGAGGGAGTCTGTGTCGCAGTGTTCCAGCGTCGTCCGCACCACGATCCGACCTTCGTCGTGACCCAGTGCCTCGGCAGCATTGGTGACGAGGTTGAGGACGACCTGGAGCAGCTGATTCTCGTCGCCGTCGACGAAGATCGGCTCGCTGTGCAGTATATATTCGAGTGTCGCTTTTTTCGAGAGCGCTGCTCCGGCGAGGTCACTGAGCTCGGAAAGGAGAGCCCCAAGCTCGATTCGAGACGTTCGGAGCGTGCCTCGCCCGGCGTAGGCCAGCATCTGCGTGCAAAAGTGCCCCGCCCGCTGACTGGCTGAGATGACGGCTTCTAGCATCTCTGGGATCTCGGGGTCGGACGGCGCGAGCTCCAGGGCAAACTCTGCGTTGGCGAGAATGGTCGAGAGCACGTTGTTGAAATCGTGAGCGACGCCACCGGCGAGTACCCCGAGAGCTTCCATTTTTGCTGCTTGGCGAAGTTGATCCTCTAGCTCCAACTCACGCTTGCGCTTCTCTCGGAGAGCTTGTTCGGCTCGCCCGCGTTCGACAGCCAGGCCCGTCATGCGGGCCGCTGCTCTCAGGCGCCCGAGTTGTTCATCCGTCGGTGCTCGTGGCTCGGGGGCGTATAACGCCAAGGCGCCGAGCACGCCTCCTCCCGTGCTCGTGAAGGGGTGAGACCAGCACGCCGCTACCCCGGCATTTCTCGCGAGCTCGGCGAAGGGGGCCCAAAGTGGGTCCGCCTGGATGTCCACCGCGATGACCGGCACGTTCCAGTAGATCGCAGTGCCGCAGGATCCGACGGTCGGTCCGACAGCATAGCCGTCAATGGCTGCGTTGTAGTCGTCGGGCAAGCTCGGACCCGCTCCGCTGACGAAGCGGCCCTCGTCGACAAGCAGGATGGAACACTTGTAGTCGGGGTTTTGCTCTTCGACGATGTGCGCGATCGTCTCGAGGGTACTGCTGAACGTGTCCTCGCCGAGGCCATCTTCGATCTCGGGTGGAATGGCCGGGTCAGCAGGACAGCGGCCGAGAAGGATCGGGCCTTCTTCATGATCGGCGAGTCTGATCTCCAGCCAGAGGAAATCGCCGCTGCACGTCCGATGTCTGGCACGACAGCAATCTTGGGTCTTGTCGAGCAGAGCGCGAACCTCACCGTGGTCGTCTGCAGCGATCCAGGAGAGAAAGGGCTTTTCCGCGAGTTCGCCCGCTCTGAATCCAACCGCCTCACCAAAGGCCTTGTTGACGCGAATGAACCCACCGGCACTGGCTGCTCGCACGATCATTGGGAGGTCGATATGGGATTTCATTTCCCCACCATAGCAGATTGGGCTCTCAGTGTACCCAATAGGTTGAGGATGACCGTTATTTACGGCCTTGGGATCCCGGATGACTGCCCGAGGTTGCACCGTCAGCGGACAGCCGACGGCTGCAAGAAGCACCCGTGAGTTCTGAATAGGCCAGAGTTACCGGACTACCTACCTGCCGACTCGGCTGGGAGCGCTGAAGGTCTGAGGTCGTTTGGTGGTGTCCAGTGGGGGAGGGAGAAAGAGCGCGGTGCTCCGGGGATTACTTGATCTGAGACCGGGCCAAACGGATATATTTGGTGAGCCGTTTTTTCCAAACTGTTCTGCGCACCAGCGGGAGTGCATCAGGTTGCACACCGTCTCGAGAGCGGCCTAGCGCGACTCTTTCTTCTCCTCCTGCTGTCGCGCTAGCGCCTTCTTCCAGCGTGGGTCCTGGTGCAGGTTCTTCAGGTCTTCGTCCTTTCGCATCCACCCCCAGTTGCGGAAGCCACAGTCGATTGCCTTGTTCAGGTGCTTGAACGCCTGATCCAGCTTTTTCATCAAGGAGTACAAGCAGGCGATGCCGTAGTAGGCATTGGCGACGCGGGGGTCGATGCTGATGGCCTTGTCGAAGTCTGCCAGCGCCTTGTCGTAACGCTTCATCCGCGCGTGCAGGGACCCTCGATTGATGTAGGGCAAGGCGGTGTGGGGTTCGAGGTCGATGGCCCTGTCATAGTCTGCCAGCGCCTTCTCGTACCGCCTCAGATTCGTGTGCAAAAGCCCCCGGTTGCTGTAGGCCTCGGTCACGCGGGGGTCGAGGCGGATGGCCATGTCATAGTCAGCCAATGCGCGTTCGTGCCGCTTCATCAGCGCGTACAGATTCGCCCGGCCCTGGTAGGCCTCAGCGTGGTGGGGGTCGAGGCGGATGGCCTCGTCGAAGTCTGCCAGCGCCTTGTCGTAGCGGTTCCTGTTGAGGTGAACGTCTCCCCGG
>CAZANL010000566.1:0-3742 GCA_964486115.1 uncultured Planctomycetota bacterium | reverse complement strand
GTAGTCAGGGCCTACGCTGAGCGCAACCAACTCCCCGACGTCCAGAAAGGGCGTCAGGTCGGCGACGAGGGAAGCCGGGGCTGAGATCATCTTGGCTGGCATGACCGCTGGGTGACCTGATGAGCGGGCCAAGGCCAGCCAGGTCCGCAGCTGGCCCACCTTCCCGCAGCGAACACGATAGCACGAGCGAGTCGCTGGAGTCAGCCGCTGATTTGGCAGCCTGTGTCATCGGGTGAGCCAACTCGGGTGCGGATGTTGCCCGCGGCGGTGTTCAAACCCGGATCACCGCGCACCGGTCTGTCTCAGCCAGTCACTCGCTGTGAAGTTGACCCAGACTCAGCTGGGGGCCACGATATTAGTTCTGCAGGATCGGGGCGTACCAGATCGCCTTGTCGACGATCAGCAGGTGTGTGCAGACCTTGTTCAACCGCAGAATCAGCTGGGAGGCCATCAGGGTCTTGCCGTCGAAGTAGCGGTGCAACCTGAACAGGTGCGGGGAGCGATCATCGAACTTCGTCAGGAAGCGGAATCGCCCGTCCACGAACCCGCGGGTGGAGAACAGGATCTTCTCACCGTCCACCGTTTCTTGCTTGAGGTCCTTCCGGATCGCCGCCAGGCTCTCTTTCATCACCTCGACGCCGCTCTGGGTCAGCTGGAAATCGCCGAGCCAGTGGCGGGGATGGGTCACCTGCTTGATCCAGCGGCGAGTCGGCGACTTGAGGGCATTCTCCGTGTCGAGCGTTCGGAACAACCAGCGCTGGTAGAACTGGCTGTCTTGTTTCAGCCGCCCCATCACCCGCGCCTTGTCTTGCTGCGTGTCGAGCTGGCGTTGGCGGGACTGGAGAAATCCGATACGCCTGAGGAGTAGCTGGGCCGTCGGAAACTTCTTCGGGTATTCGAACTTGGAGTGTCTGGAGACCCAGCGGGACACCGCATTCTTCAGGCTGCCGAGCGTCTTGTCCTTTGCGCCGGCGGTGACCCTGAGCTTTCTCGCCTCGCTCCAGCGTCGCTGAGACCAGTAGGCGACCTCCCGCTTCTGGTAGGCCAGGTATCGGGTGTAGATGCTGGAGTAAGTGCCGTTCGGAGCCGTCGACAGCAGCTTCGGAGATAGCTTGAACGCCGTCTTCTGCAGTGTCGGACTGGCCAGCTCGCGCATCAGCTGCTGGTGGACCTTCAGGTCCCAGTCGCCGCGGAGCAACTGGCTGTGATATTTGCGACAGATGTAGTAGACGACGCGCTGAGTTTTGTTGAAGTCGATCTGCAGCGTGTCTTTCTTTTTTGTCTTGGCCTTGGCGGTTTTCCAGCTCAGCGGCTTGCTGACGACTTTCTCGATGTCTTTTTTCTGGAGCCAGATCGTCCCGAACCTCATCTTCAGTCGGACGCGCTCTTTTTCCTGCACCAGCACCGTGCCCTCTAGCTTGCGACCATCGCTCATGTGAACGATGTCGGCGTCCGCCGCCATGCAGAAGAGAAGCAGTGCGGCTGAGATTGCGATTCGCATGGCGGCTATTAATACCAGACGCGTCTCAACTGTGCAGCAGCTGGCGAATCACATACCGCAGGATTCCACCGTGGCGGTAGTACTCCAGTTCGACGGGCGTATCGATGCGGCTGTGAGCCTCGAAGCACGTCTGGGAGCCGTCGGACGCGGTCGCGGTCACCTGCACCGCCTCGCCCGGCGTCATGCCGTCGGCAATCCCGGTGAGGTCGAAGCTCTCCTCGCCAGACAGGCCCAGCCCCTCGGCGCTCTGGCCCGGCTGGAACTGCAGCGGCAGGACCCCCATGCCGATCAGGTTGCTGCGGTGGATGCGCTCATAGGACTCGGCGATCACCGCGCGCACACCCAGCATCAGGGTGCCCTTGGCGGCCCAGTCACGAGAAGAGCCGGAGCCGTAGGCCTTGCCCGCCAGGACGAGCAGCGGGACGTTCGTCTGTTGATACGCGACCGAAGCGTCGTAGATCGTCATCTGCTCACCGGATGGCATGTGCCGGGTGAAGCCACCCTCGGTGCCCGGTGCCAGGTGGTTGCGGAGCCGGATATTGGCAAAGCTGCCACGCATCATCACCTCGTGATTGCCGCGCCGCGAACCATAGGAGTTGAACGACGCCGGTGCGACGTCCCGCTCCGTCAGGTACGTACCGGCTGGTGTCTCCGGTGTGAACGATCCCGCCGGAGAGATGTGGTCGGTCGTCACCGAGTCGCCCAGCAGCGCCAGGACACGGGCGCCGGTGATGTCGGTCATGGCGGGAGGCTCCACCGGCATGTTCTGGAAAAAGGTTGGCTGCCGGATGTAGGTCGAGCTGTCGGCCCAGTCGAAGCGGTCTCCCGTGGGCACTGGCAGGTTGCGCCAGCGCTCCTCGCCCTCGAAGATCGTCGCATATTTGTCGGTGAACATCTCAGGCCGGAGCGCAGTGGCGATCGTGTCGTCCACCTCCTGCTGCGTGGGCCAGATGTCCTTGAGGAACACGTCGTTTCCGTCGCTGTCCTGGCCCAGGGGTTCTGTCGTGACGTCCAGATCCATACGCCCGGCGAGGGCGTAGGCAACCACCAGGGGGGGGGAGGCGAGGTAGTTGGCTCGCGTCAGCGCGTGGACCCGGCCCTCGTAGTTGCGGTTGCCCGACAGCACCGAGCAGACGAACAGGTCGTTGCTCTGGATCGCATCGTGGACCGGCGCCGGCAGCGGGCCACTGTTGCCGATGCAGGTCGTGCAGCCGTAGCCCACGACGTGGAAGCCCAGGGCCTCGAGCGGCTTGATCAGACCGGCCGCCTCCAGGTATTCGGTCACCACCAGGGAGCCGGGCGCCAGGCTGGTCTTGACCCACGGTTTGCGGGTCAGTCCCCGCTCGACGGCTTTCTTGGCCACCAGTCCGGCACCCACCATCACGGACGGATTCGACGTGTTGGTGCAGCTGGTGATCGCGGCTATCACGACCGAGCCATTGTCCAGCTCGAAGCTGGCTGGCTGACCACCTTGTTCCAGAGGGTCGAGCGTCACCTGCGCGGCCGCTGCGTCATGCTCGCCGAGTGCCTCGGCGAACTTCTGCTTGGCCTCGGAGAGCGAGATGCGGAAGTGTGGCAGTGTCGGTCCGGCCATGCTGGGAACCACGGTCGCCAGATCCAGCTCGACCGTGTCGGTGTAGATCGGGTCCTCGGTGGCGTCGTCGTGAAACATGCCTTGGGCCCTGGCATAAGCCTCGACCAGAGCCACCCGCTGTTCACCGCGGCCCGTGAAACGTAGGTAGTCCAGCGTCTTGTCGTCGATCGGCGAGATGGCGCAGGTAGCACCGTACTCGGGAGTCATGTTGCCCAGCGTCGTCCGGTCGGCGGTGGGCAGGCTGGCGATCCCCGGGCCGTAGAATTCGACGAACTTGCCGACAACCCCCTTGGCTCGTAGGATCTGGGCCACGGTCAGCACCAGGTCGGTCGCGGTGGCACCCTCCGGCAGGCTGCCGCTCAGCTTGAAGCCGATCACCTGGGGGATCAGCAGCGGAATGGCCTGGCCCAACATCGCGGCTTCGGCCTCGATCCCGCCGACGCCCCAGGCCAGCACCCCCAGCCCGTTGACCATCGGTGTGTGGCTGTCGGTCCCGACCGCCGTGTCGGGATAGGCCACGCCATCGGCGTCGAACACCACCCGGGCCAGATACTCGACGTTGACCTGATGGACGATGCCGGTGTCGGGCGGCACGACCTTGAAGTTGTCGAACGCCGTCTGGCCCCAGCGCAGAAATGCGTAGCGCT
>CAZANL010000565.1:0-3769 GCA_964486115.1 uncultured Planctomycetota bacterium | reverse complement strand
TGGATGAAGATGAAGATGGCGATTACGATCAGGATCGGCTGCCGGAACCAGAGAGCGGCGCCCCCCATCAGGAAGGCGAACCCCTGCGCGATCTTGAGGCTGAGAAACATCGCCCGACCGTGGCCCATCCGCTGCCACAGCAGCGCCATCAGCATCCGGCCGCCGTCCATCGGATAGGCCATCATGCAGACGTTGAACAGCACGAGGATCGACTGCAGGCAGATGAAGTCGTAGAGCACCCACATCCCCAGCGAATTGTTGAACACCCCAATCGCCGCCTCGCTGCTGGCGATGAAGGGCAAGGCCATACCGATGTGGAAGACCCCGCCGAGCAACAGATAGACCAGGGTGCCGATCAAGAACAGCCCGACGTTGACCGCCGGGCCCGCCGCCGCGACGATGAACTCGATCCGTGGTGTCCGCGCCTGGGCACCGATCACCGCCAGCCCGCCGATCGGCGTGAGGATGATCTCGTGGCACGGCATATGGTAGCGCCGCGCCGCGAAGACATGGCCGAACTCGTGCATCAGCACCGACTGGAACAGCAGCAGCCAGGGTAGCGCAACGAGGACCAGCAGTAGCTCCCAGGCCCCGGCCTGGTACAGCGGCGAGCGCATCAAGAAGAACAGCAGCATCGCCGGCAGCATCCAGTGGATCCGGATTTCGGTGTCGAACAGCCGCCCGACGCGCCAGCTATAGTTCAAGATGCTCTCGTTCATATCTGCCGTACAATCTTACACCGAGAGACGCGGCGCGTGCTAGTCCGGCGTAATCCACGTCCCGGCAGTGCCTTTCAGCGCCTCTCCCAGGTGTTCCGGGTCGGTGATCAACGCCTGATGGCCCCCGGCCTCGAGAAAACGGATCGCAGCTTCGATCTTGGGCAGCATGCTTCCTACGGCGAACTCCCCCGCCTCACAGTGAGCCCGCGCCACGGAAACCGTCATCCGGTCGAGCCATTGTTGGTCCGGTTTCCCGAATCGGACCGCGACCTGCGGCACCGCCGTCGAGATGACCAGCGAGCGCGCCCCGAGCTGGCTGGCCAGCAGCGCGCTCGTCCGGTCCTTGTCGATGACCGCCCCGGCACCACACAGTTCACCTTCGGCATTGCACCAGACAGGTATTCCGCCTCCGCCGCCGGCAATCACCAGCACCCCGGAATCGACCATCTGGCGGATCACATCCAGTTCGATGATCTCCAGCGGCTCCGGAGAAGCGATCACTCTCCGATAACCCCGCCCCGCATCCTCGACCACCTGCCAGCCGGCCCGCTCGAAGCCCGCCACCTCTTCCTGGCTCATGAAACGGCCGATCGGCTTGCTCGGGTTCTGGAACGCCGGGTCGTCACGTGAGACGAGCACCTGGGTCACGACGGCGGCTACCTGCGACTGCAGATCTCGGCTACACAGCTGATTGCGCAACGAGCGCTGGAGCATATAGCCGATTGCCCCCTGGGTGTCGGCGTTGATCAGATCGAGCGGCGTGCGATGCAGCTCCTTGCCGCCCAGTTCGTCTCGCCGCAGGAGGAATCCAAACTGGGGCCCATTGCCATGTGTCACGACGAGCCGCCGACCGGCCTGCACCAGATCGGCCAGGAAACAGCTGGTCCGACGACAGGCCTCCCACTGATGCGGAACGTCGGGGTTGCCCGGATTGATCAGCGAGTTGCCACCGATGGCGATTACCACCAAGTCCCCTTCGCCCATCAGTCTCCACCTCGGAAAAGGGGGCAGAGCGCCCTTCCTGGAAGCCGCCACCCGCTAGCGCTGTCCGGTCTCGCCCAACAGACCCAAGAAACGGGTCTCATCGCATCGTCAGAGCCATCGCCGCCTTCTGCACGTGCAGTCGGTTCTCCGCCTCATCGTATACCACGGACTGCGGGCCATCGAGCACCTCGTCGGTGACCTCGATGTTGCGGTCAGCCGGCAGGCAGTGCATGTAGATCGCACCGTCGTTGGCCAGCCCCATCCGCCTGTTGTCGGTAATCCAGCTCTCGTACTGTCCGCCGATCCGAGCCGACTCCTCGGCGTCCTCGGTCTGCAACATACAGCCCCAGCTCTTGGGATAGACGACGTCTGCATTCTCGAAAGCGGCGTCCATCTCGTGGACCACTTCGAACTGCCCCCCGCCCATGCGTGCATTATTGGCAGCCTGCTCGAGGATCGCACCCTGGAGCTCGTACTCGGGCGGGTGGGCCAGCGTCACGTCCATCCCGAAGCGGGTCATCAGCAAGATCAGACTCTGCGGCACCGAGAGCGGCTTCTGGTAGCTCTTGGCGTAGGCCCAGGAGACAGCGATCTTCTTGCCCCGAAGATCCGGGCCCTTGTACTCGAGGATCGTCATCAGGTCGGCCAGGATCTGGAACGGGTGGTACTGATCACACTGCATGTTGAGGACCGGCACACGGCTGGCCTCGGCCACCTCCCGAATATAACGGTTGCCCACCCCCCAGTCGCACTGGCGGATCGCGATCCCCGAACCGTAGCGCCCGAGGATCGAGCCGATCTCCTTGGCCGTATCACCGTGCGAAATCTGCGTGCTAGCGCTCTCGATGAACTGAGCGTGACCTCCGAGTTGCGCCATCCCCGCCTCGAAGCTGGCTCGAGTTCGCGTGCTGGAAAAGAAGAACAGCAGCATCAGCACCTTGTCGCGCAACAACGCGTGGGGCTCGCCCAGCGCTCGCCGGCGCTTGAGATCGAACGCCACGTCGATCAGCGTGTCGATCTCTTGCCGACTCCACTCCTGGGTGGTGATCAGGTCGCGACCGCGCAGATCCGTTTGCATGACTAGGACTCCTGACTCAGCAGAGAAGGTAGCAGCGCATAAAACGACGTGGCCTGGACGACATCGTC
The DNA here is from genome assembly GCA_964486115.1 of uncultured Planctomycetota bacterium. Classification (GTDB taxonomy): domain Bacteria; phylum Planctomycetota; class JACQVV01; order JACQVV01; family CAZANL01; genus CAZANL01. The sequence continues at coordinate 920 of CAZANL010000565.1, read as the reverse complement.
CAGCCGGACCTGGTCACTGGTAGTGTGCGCGTGTATCTCGTCGCCCGGCCCGAATCCGATCGACGGGATCTCGGCCTTCCCCATCCAATAGATCCCGTTGGTGCTGAAGTTCCACTTTCCCACCTCTCCTCCCTCGCCCCAGAGCAGCTCTCTGGCACGCTGCCCTGCCTGGACCAGCTCATGGTCCTCCGCTAGCGCCCAGGCGGGAAAGTACTTGTCCACCGGGAAGGTGAATCCAGTGTAGGACGGCTCGTCGTAGTGCAACATCTCGACTTGCACCGTCTCTCGGTCCGACTCTGGAATCCAGTTGCGCACATCGTGGATGACCTGCTCGACCTCTTCTCCGAAGGTCACCCGCCGATCGATGTAGAGCGTCGCCTCGTCAGGAACAGCGTTGATCGACGGCGTCTTGACTTCCATGTCCGTGACGGTGATTCGCCCCTTACCCAGGAACTCGTGCTCGGGTAGATCGTCCCCCATCAGCGCCACCCCCTCGATGACCGGCAGCAGCTTGTAGATCGCGTTATCGCCCAGCTCGTTACTGGCTGCATGCGCGCTACGCCCCTTCGCGACGACTCGCATCTCGACCCGACCCTTGTGGCCCCGGTAGATCTGCATCTTGGTCGGTTCGCCAATCACCACCATGTCCGGGCGGATGCCCTCGGCCTCGACCAACGCATGCGGCGCAATGCCGTCGCACCACTCCTCCATGTTGCCGAAGTAGTAGGCGGTCCAGCCATCCAGAAGCCCCAGATCACGCGCAATCGCAGGCCCATAGATCATGCCGGGTGTCGACCCCTTCTCGTCAGAGGCCCCGCGGGCGTAGAGCACCCGATCCTCCACCTTGCCCGTGAACGGGTCCCATTCCCAGGCGTCCGGATCACCCACTCCGACCGTATCGATGTGACTGTCGAACAAGA
>CAZANL010000564.1:0-3783 GCA_964486115.1 uncultured Planctomycetota bacterium | reverse complement strand
CACCTTCGACGGCGCAACTCTTGCCCCTACATACAGAAAGCCCTTCGACCTGCTGCCCGAAGGGCTCGTCTGCGCAACTGGTGGAGGCGGCGGGAATTGAACCCGCGTCCCGTAATCCTCCGCCGTAAGCCTCTACGTTCATAGTCCGTCGTTTGAATCTCCCTCTCACGGCGCTGTCGGACAGGCTCCGATCGAGGCAGTCCGGATTGAGATTCGCTGGTCACGCGCCGGACACGCGATCACAGCTAGCTCGTCGAACGGCGTCCTGACATCCCGGACGAGCACGGGATGCCGGACGGGCTAGCCAGTGTTAGGCAGCCATTCGCAGAGGTTCTGCAAATAAAGTTAGTTTCCAGGGTTTTACGAGGCCACCTGGAACCTCGGAACGCCACTTACGGAGGTCGAGATCCGGTCGATCCCTGTTCGCCCCCAGTGTCTCTACAGTATAGCGCATACAACCAGCATGCCCATGGCCCGTTCAGCCTTTCCAGCGTAGAATCGGCCAGATGGACGTCGTCGGGGAGTTCTATTGCGATCTGGATGAGCAGTCGCACCAGGAAGATCAGGTGCGACTCGAGCCGCGGTACCACACGGTGCTGCTGGACGACGACTATCACACCTACGACTACGTGATCCAGATGCTCTCGACGATCTTCGGCTACTCGCGGGAGAAGGGCTATCAGCTGGCCTGCGAGGTGGACTGTACGGGGCGGGTGATCGTCTACACCGGGAGCAAGAGCGAGGCGGAGCAAAAGCGGGACGCGATCTTGACCTTCGGCCCCGATGGGCGGATTCCCCGCTGCGCCGGCTCGATGAATGCAATCGTCGAGCCGACTCCGGGGTGATCGTCGATTCGGCTGGGTGATGGATATTTACTAATGGGGCGCGCCAACCGGGCGCGCCGTCAAGGAGGTCGCTTCGCAGATGGCAACAGTCGACATGAACCGGGTGATCGGCAGGGCAAACCTGCTGTTCGTGACCTTCGACTCGCTGCGCTTCGACGTGGCCGCGCTGGCTCTGGATGCGGGAAAGACGCCCGAGATCGGCCGCTGGATCGGAGCCGGCGGCTGGGAAAAGCGGGAGTCGCCCGGCACCTTCACGCTGGCCAGCCACTCGGCCTTCTTCCATGGCTTCCTGCCCACGTCCGCGGAGCGCCCCGGAGCGCCGCGAATCCTCGCGTTGGCCTACCAGGGAGCGCGGACGATCGACGAGAACACTTTCGTGTTTGAGGACGCACCGGACATCATTCGGGGCTGCGCTGGGCTGGGATACAAGACGATCTGCGTCGGTGGGGTCGGTTTTTTCAGCAAGCGCAATCCGCTCGGGGAGGTGCTGCCCGGGTACTTCGAAGAGAGCGTCTGGACCGAGGAGATGGGCGTGACCGCACCCGGTTCGACCGCGGCCCAGGTCGACTGGGCGGTGCGCCGGCTGGCGCGGCTTGAAGCGGATCGCCAGGTGCTGCTGTTCGTCAATATCTCGGCGACTCACGTGCCGCATCACCACTACTGTGGCGCGGCCGTTGACTGCGCGGCCAGCCAGACCGCTGCGCTGGCCTACGTCGACAGCCAGCTCGGCCCCTTGATGGCCGCGATGACCGCGCGGGGGCCCCTGTTTGGCCTGTTCTGCGCCGATCATGGCGAGGCGTATGGCGAGGACGGCCGGTATGGGCACCGGATCGCGCACCCGAGTGTGACGACCGTCCCTTACGCCCAGTTTCAGGCCGGCCTGCTGGCCTGAGTCGGATCTCGTCGACGGCTACTCCGAGTGGCCGGTCGACCGGCCGGCGCTGGACCGATCGTCGGCGGTGGGGCCAGGCGGGGGCCCGAAACCACCGCCGCCGGGGGTTTCGATGATCAGCGAAGCGCCGTCTGGCAGTTCCACGCCGGCGATGCCGCCGAGCTCCCGCTTTTCGCCGGAGGGCAGGCGCAGCCGGTTGCGCCCCGGTGCTCCAGGCTGTCCGCCGTCCACGCCGTAGGGCGCTCGGGTCCGGCGCTGCGTCAGCAGCGAGAGCTGCAGCGGGGCGAGGAAGAGCAGCTCGCGGCGAATGCCGTCCCCGCCGCGCGTGCGGCCGGCCCCGCCGGAGCCGCTGCGCACCGCGCAGGAGACCAGCCGGACCGGGTAGCGTGTCTCGAGCACCTCGGGGTCGGTCAGCCGGGTGTTGGTCATGTGGGTCTGCACGGCGTGGGCGCCGTCGAAGTCGGGACCGGCCCCCGACCCGCCGCAGATCGTCTCATAGTAACCGAAGGTCTCGTCGCCGAAGATCAGGTTGTTCATCGTGCCCTGGCTGGCCGCCACGACGCCGAGCGCGCCGAGGATCGCGTCGACGACCCGCTGCGAGGTCTCGACGTTGCCGCCGACGACCGCCGCGCCGGGCGTCGGATTGAGCAGGCAGGGCTGGGGCAGGCGAATCTCCAAGGGCTCGAGCACGCCGTCGTTGAGCGGGATCTCCTCGTCGATCAGACAGCGGAAGCAGTACAGCACCGCGCTGGCGACGATCGCCGAAGGGGCGTTGAGGTTGCCGGGCAGGACCGGGCCGGTGCCGGAGAAGTCGATGATGGCCCCGGGGGACTCGCCGTGCGCGACGGTGATCCGCACCGCGATCGGGGAGCCGTCGTCGAGCTGGTCGGTGAAGGCCGTCTGCCCGGCGGGTAGCTTCCGCAGTGCCTGGCGCATCTTGGCCGCCGCCGCCTGCTGGATGTGCCCCATGTAGGCCTGGACCACCGCGAGCCCTTCCGCATCGATCAGGGTCAGCAGCCGAACAGCACCCGCCTGGTTGGCGGCTACCTGGGCCTGGATGTCGGCCAGATTTTCCTCCAGCGCGCGGGTGGGGTAGGCGCCGGCGGACAGCAGCCGGCGCAGCGCTCGGTCGGCGCTGTTCGAGTCGCGGACCAGACACAGGTTGGAGATCAGCACGCCCTCCTCGGCCAGCGAGGTGGAATGGGGCGGCATCGAGCCGGGGGTGATCCCGCCGATCTCGGCGTGGTGCGCCCGGCTGGCGGTGAAGAACACGGGTCGGACCTCGCCCGTGCGGAAGACCGGTGTGATCGCCGTGACGTCGGGCAGGTGGGAGCCGCCGCGATAGGGGTCGTTGGTCAGGTAGACGTCGCCGGGGCGCATCGTCGGAACGTCGGCGATCAGCTGGCGCACGGTCTGTCCCATCGCTCCCAGGTGGACCGGGATGTGCGGGGCGTTGACGACCAGCCGGCCCGCCTGATCGAAGATGGCGCAGGAGAAGTCGAGCCGCTCCTTGACGTTGGTCGAGATCGCGGTCAGCCGCAGCGTCTCGCCCATCTCCTCGGCGATCGCGGCGAAGCGGTTGTTGTATAGCTCGAGGGTGATCGGATCTGCCGCGACGCCGCTGGTGGGCGAATCTGGTGGGGCGATCGCCTCCAGCAACAGGTCGCCGGCGGCGGTCATCCGGGCCTGCCAGCCGGGGTCGACGACGATCGTGGCGACCGATTCGGTGATCAGCGCCGGGCCGTCGAGCCGGTCGCCCGGCTGCAGGTCCGCGCGGGAGAAGCGTTCTCCGGTGAGACAGCGTCGGGGCGGGTTGGGGTCCGTTTTCGTGACCGGGGTGCGGGCCTCGCCGGTCAGCTCGACCCGCGCACTGGCGACTTCGATCTCCCGGCCGGGGAAGGCGAAGCCGTAGCGATCTCGGTGGGCTTGCTCGAACGCGGCGGCCCAGTCGCCGTTATCCGGACCAGGCAGGGTCAGGGGGGTGTTCTGGCCGGCGTATCGTAGGTCGAGCAGCCGGCGTGGCGGCTGGATCTGCGTCGGGGGGAT
>CAZANL010000563.1:0-3787 GCA_964486115.1 uncultured Planctomycetota bacterium | reverse complement strand
TGGTCACTTGCTGGAGGCTGCACACTGTTCCCGGTGGCCTTGACCTGCTCTGCAGAGGGCTTATGTTCTCAGCATGAGGTCTATCGAAGAAATCGTCCAGGAGGTGAGGGCAGAGGGGCTATCCCTGCTTCCGAATGTGTTTAGCAAAGAGGCTTGCCGGGAGTATGTGAGCATCCTCGATGATCTGGTTGCCGGCCTGCCCGAGGACAACGCTCAGCGGGTCAACCCAGACGTCCAGTCGATCAACAACTATTTCCGGCACGACCCCAAGCTGCTTGAACTGATCTACATTCCCCTCCTCGACGACGTCCTCAAGGTTCTGCTCGATCAGGACCACGTGCTGATCGCGGGAAACACGTTCAATCGTTGTCGCCGACCCGACATCCGGCAGAACCGGGACAACCCGAACTCGCAGAATGCTGGCCACGACTGGCATGTCGACAGCCGCTACCTCGGCGGTCAGCGGATGGAGGCGGGACTCTCCTTCCAGATCGTCATCATGCTCGAAGACTTCACCGCCGAAAATGGCGCCACTCGGTACGTCCCGCTCTCGCACCTATGTCGCGATCGGCCCGATCGGGAAGGGGACTACGAGTTCCAGCTGATCGAGGGGGAGGCGGGCACGATCGGCATCATGGACTCGGGAATGTGGCATCGCAGCGGGCCGGTTGGAGACCATAGCCGCTGGGGAGCCTTCAACTTGTATGGCCCGTGGTTCATGAAGCCTTACTTTCGCTTTCCGGAGATGCTCGGTGAGGAGCGCGGCAAGACGTTCTCGCCTGAGCTTCGTCGACTGTTCCACTATCGCTCGACGCCCCCGTTGGATGAGCAGGATGGATTTTCCACGGTGGTGCGGGAGGAAGAGTCGGCCCCGAGCAGCGTCTGAGCGCATCATGTGTGGTATCGCGGGAATCGTCAGCCTGGACCGGGGCCCGGTGGAGAATCTGGCCGAGCGTGTTCGGCGGATGACCGGGATGCTGACCCATCGCGGGCCCGATTCACAGGGCACCTTCGTCAGCTCAGACGGTCGTGTGGGGCTGGGCAACACCCGGTTGGCGATCAGCGACCCAGGCTGTTTGCGTCCGCAGCCGATGGTCAGTGAGGACCGCAGAGCCGTGTTGACCTTCAACGGCGAGTTGTACAACGACCGGGAATTACGCGCCGAGCTGCTCGCGGAAGGCAGACCGCTCTCGACACAACTCGACACCGAGATTCTGCTCGAAGGTCTCAACGCGCACGGTCAGTCATTCCTGCAGCGGCTCGACGGGATGTGGGCTTTCGCTTTCTACGACGAGCCCACTGGGACCGTGCTGCTCTCGCGTGACCTGCTCGGGGAGCGCCATCTGTTCTACCAGCAGCGAGGTCGAGAGCTGATCTTCGCCTCGGAGATCCCGCCGATTCTGGCGGATGCGGATCGGGCTCCCGCATACGTGGCCGAACACGTGGCGACAGCCATGCGCTTCGGCGTTGCGCCCCCCGGTGAGACCTTGCTGGAGGGGGTTCACCGCTTGCGTGCGGGACATCTGTTGCGGGCGGCGCCCGACGGCGTGTCCGAGCAGCGGCGGGAGCTGCGGCTCCACCCCGAGCGCTGGTTCGATTTTTTTTCTGGGGATCCCAGCCTGGAGCAGGTGATCGACCGCTGGGAAGAGGTGTTTGCGGATGCCTGTCTGCGGAGGGTGCCCCGCGAGGTGCCCTACATCTCGACCCTCAGCGGCGGACTCGACAGCGCGCTGGTCTGTCTGTATGCCTCCGATCTGGGGAAGCGCCCGATCGACACGCTGTTCGGCCTCAACGCCTTGACGCCTGACCAGCGGGAGCCGGGCGATCTTCCCGAGTTCGAGGCCAGCCTGGTCACGGCGCGCAAAGTCGGCGCCAATCACCAGAGCCGCGATATCGACACGGCCGAGTGCATTCCCGTGCTGGAGCGGATTGCCCGCAACGGTTTCGACGGCATGCTCGACGAAGGGGTCGCCTCGTTCGAGATGCTGGGCTGGATCGGTCGGGAGCTGGGCAAGAAGGTGATGCTGATCTCCGACGGTCCCGACGAATTCTGTGGTGGCTATCCCATCGATCAACAGGCTCACGCCCAGGGGATGGTGGGGGCCTTCAGCACCCCGTTTCATCAGATCGTCGAGCCTGACGTGCTGGCGCGGGTCTTCACCGACTCGCTGTCCGGGGAGGGGTTCGGCCGCCTGGATCCGGTCTACTCCGACGTGGCCGAGAGGCTCGACCCGCCCCAGATCCGAGCGTTGACCTACGCCGCATGCACGGTTCCGGATTACTGCAATCTGCGCACGGACAAGGGGTTTCTCAGGGCGGCGGTGGAGTCCCGGTCACCCTATCTGGCACCGCGGATGGTGGAGCTGATGATCGCTCTCCCGGCCTGCTTTCGCTTCGGAGAGGATGGCTCGACCAAGTACCTGCTGCGCAAGATCGTCGAGCGGCATGTCGGCCCGCAGGTGGCCTGGCGTTCGAAGCATGGCTTCAGCGCGCCGCTCTGGTTTGCGCCGGCGGTACAGCAAGCGCTGGCGTTCGAGCCGACGATTCGCGAGAGCCGATTTCTGGCCGACTTCCCGTTCACCGAGACGTTCCGACGCAACCTGTTCGACCCGCCGTTCCACAAGCTACGCTGGTCGGTTTACGTCCTGACTCACACGCTCGACAGCCTGGCGGAGATCTGCCGATGAGCCAACTGCAGAAAGTGCGGGACCTGATCGCGGCTCACCCGGGCCAGTTCGGATCTTATCAGTCCCTCCCCCCCTGTGTTACAGAAGCGCTACCGGATGACCTGGGTTTCGATTACCAGCCGAATCAGATTCTGCTCGACCGTCCGCGCTACGACTGGCTGACCGGCTCGCTCGATCTGGATCGCTGGAAGGTCGCGGATCTGGGAGCCAACATGGGGTACTTCTCGCTGCGGTTGGCCTCCGAGCGACAGGCCGACGTGCTTGCTGTCGAGCCGATTCCGGCCTATGCCCAGCTGATCGGTCTGTTGACGAGTGTCTGTTCCCTGGAGGCCTCTCTGAGGTGTGAGCAGGCCAGCATCGGTCTGGATCAGATCGCGGAGTTGCCCGAGCGAGACCTGATGTTGTTGCTGAACGTGATCCACCACGCGGGGGTCAAATACGACTCCGAACGGGTTGCGGGTCTCGATGGCTGGCGGGACTACGCGCGGACCTATCTCGAACGACTGGCTGGCCGAACCCGCTGGCTGCTCCTGCAGTTCGCCAACGTCTGGAACGGCCAGGTTTTGTTCGACAGCGCCGAGACCGTGCCGTTCACCGCTCAGCTGCTGGCCGACGCTGGCTGGCGCGTCGATCGTGTCGGCGTGATCCTGGACTTCGAGACGCTGGCCTACGAAACGCACGCTGGCGATGCCTGGGGGGAGATCCCCGCCGTGTCGATCATGCGAAATCGTCAAACGAATCTGGTGGAGTACACGCTAGAGGATCGCCTCGTCGGTACTTTTCCCACCGGTCTGGCCCAGCGTCCTCTGTGGCTCTGCGAGCGCCAGTGAATCGTCCTCTACTGATCTACATTGGTGGGAGCTTCCCTCAGCTGGCCGGTATTCGGGCAGCGCTCGATGTGGGGTTGGATGTCCTCCTCACCGATCGCAGCGCGGATGCGCCAGGCGCGGTTGTCGCGCCTCACTTCGAGCGCCTCGACGCGACCGACGAGGCGGGTTTTCTGGCGCTGGCTGAGCGGCTGGAGAGCGACCCGACGGTCCAGCCCGTGGGGGTCTACGCTCTGGAGGACTACGCAGCCGTCACCGCCGCGCGGGTGGCGG
>CAZANL010000562.1:0-3794 GCA_964486115.1 uncultured Planctomycetota bacterium | reverse complement strand
CCGTCGACGGTTTACCTGTACCCATTCCTCTTCCCAAGAAGCCGACAGTCGGAACTGGCGGGTCCGCAAGGCTGGCTCCAGTAATTATACGTCAGCGCATATCCGTTGCCATTCAATGGACGGGCGATAGACTAATTGGTTCCCGTTCATAGGGGGTCAAGATGCCAGACCACAGACGTCAAGCCGTGTTGATCGACGGCTGTCGCACACCATTTTGCCGGGCGTTCACGGAGTTCGCCGAGACCTCGCCCGTCGATTTATCGATTCAAGCCACCTCCGAGTTGCTCTGCCGAAACGATCTCGATCCAGCCCGGATCGGCGAGGTGATCTTCGGCAATGTCGTGCCCGTCCCCGGAGTGCCCAACGTGGCCCGGGAGATCGTCCTGGGGCTCGACTTGCCCCGTAGCATCCCGGGATTCACCCTCAATCGCGCCTGCGCGTCGAGTCTCCAGTCGATCACACTGGCCGCTGAAGGGGTTCTGGCGGGTAGCTACGATTTCGCACTGGCCGGCGGGGTGGAGACCCTCTCGATGGTTCCCATTCACTACCAGCGAAAAGCCGTCCGCTGGCTCTACAAACTCTCCCGGGCGAGGAGCCTCCCCCAACGACTCAAGCTGTTTGCTGGATTTCCTTTACGTTCATTCCTGCCCGTTCCACCAGATCTCACCGAGCCCTCGACGGGCCGGACCATGGGGCAGCATGCCGAGGAGATGGCTCAGAAGAACGGGATCACCCGGGAGGATCAGGACGACCTGGCCTTCCAGAGCCACGCCAAGGCACGGGCCGCGACTCGAGACGGGCGGCTACCGGCAGAAATTGCACCGGTCAGGCTCGGGCGCGATCGCGCCACCGTCGTCCGAGAAGACAACCAGATCCGCGCCGAACCGGACCGCGAGAAGCTCCGGAGCCTGCGGCCGGTGTTCGACCCCCAGTACCCCACCCTCACGCCCGCAAACGGCACCCCGCTGACCGAAGCGGCGGCCGTCCAGTTCATTGCCGAGGAGCAACAGGCACGCGCACTGGGCCTGCCGATCAAGGCCCGAATCACCAGCTGGGCCTATGCCGGACTCGACCCAGAAGACCAGCTGCTGCTGGGACCAGCCTTCTCGACGCCGGCGGCGCTGGACCGTGCGGGACTGGAGCTCTCCCAGATGGACGTGGTGGAGATGCACGAAGCTTTTGCCTCCCAAGTTCTCTCCAATATAAAGTACTTTGAATGCGACAGATTTGCTCGCGAGCGACTCGGCCGTGAACGTGCGATAGGTCCGATCCCCCCCGAGCGCTTCAACCGCTGCGGAGGCTCGATTGCGATCGGACACCCCTTCGGCGCCACGGGCGCCCGTATCTGCACCACGCTGGCCAACGAGCTGAACAGGACCGGCGGCCACTACGGACTGGCAACCGCCTGCGCCGCAGGCGCACTGGGCGGCACCGTGATCCTCGAAAACCCGGAGGCCAACGGACGATGAGCGGCTGGGGCGAATATTTCAAGACACACGAGGATCGGGGGGTGCTGGTCGTCACCCTGGACGCACCGGACTCCGAGCACAACAAGCTGGACCGACTGTTCGGCACCGAGCTGGAGGCGTTGATCGAGCATCTCGAATCGAACACGCCAGACAAGGGGACCGTGTTCTGCTCGGGCAAGCCGGATAGTTTTCTGGTTGGAGCCGACCTGGACCTGGCTCGCGCCATCGAGACAGCCGAGGAAGCCTGTGAGGTGGCGGGCAAGGCCCAGGAAGGCTTTCGCCGGCTGCAGTCCCTGCCCAACACGATTGCCGCGATCCATGGTCCCGCACTCGGCGGCGGCCTGGAATTCGCCCTGGCGTGTCAGGGCATCCTGCTGTCTGACCACCCCAAGACCGTTGTCGGCCTCCCCGAGGTGAAGCTCGGCCTGCTCCCCGCTGCAGGCGGATGCTGGCGCCTGCCGGCCCGGATCGGCCTGACCGCCGGCGTGACCCACATCGTCGGCGGCAAGAACATCTACCCCCGAAAGGCCAAGAACCTCGGCCTGGCCATCGATGTGGTGCCTCACCCCCTGCTGCTCGACGCGGCCATCCGCATGCTGGCCGATGGACAGCTGCCAAGCCGTCGCAGCAAGGGACGAGAAGCCTGGTGGATGAGGACCGCCCAACGACTCCGACTGTTTCGCAACTACATCTATAACGCTGCAGCGCGCGAGGTCAGAAAAGCAGCTGGCACGCACTACCCCGCACCCTACAAGGCGCTCGATGCGATCAGAGAGGGACGTGAGCGGGGCCCTGAGGGCGGTGAGCTGGCGGAGCGGGAAGCTTTCGGGCAGCTGTTGACCGGCCAGGCAGGCCGCAGCCTGATCCACCTGTTCTTCTCCAGTAACCAGCTAAAAAAACAGCAAAAATCAGCCGTCGGCCAGCTGCAGAGGATCGGTGTCCTGGGCGCCGGCTTGATGGGCACCGGCATCGCCACGGTTGCGGCCGGTCAGGGCTTGACCGTGCGCATTCGCGATCTCGCGCAAGACACGCTGGACAAGGTACTGCCCCACGCGGCGGCCGACTTCCAGGCACGAGCCGACAAGCGCATCTGGCGTCGGGTCGAGGCGGAACGCGCGCTCAATCGAATCCAGCCGCGCACCGATCTGGGAGGCATGCGCACTGCGGAGGTGGTAGTCGAGGCGGTCTTCGAGGACCTGGAACTGAAGCGCAGGGTTCGCGACGAGCTGTTTGACGCCGCGGGCCCCGAGACCATCTTCGCCTCCAACACCTCGAGTATTCCGATCGCACAGATCGCCGAAGGCGCCGAGGATCCGGGCCGCGTCGTCGGCATGCACTTCTTCAGCCCGGTGGAGAAGATGCCTCTGGTCGAGGTGATCCGGGGCCCGCAGTCCACACAACACGCGGTCGACTGCGTCGTCGCGCTGGCTCGCCAGATGGGCAAGGTGGTGATCGTCGTCGAAGACGGACCCGGCTTCTACACCACACGCGTCATCGGTGCTTTTCTGGCCGAGGTCTACGCTCTGCTCGATGACGGCGTCGCCGGGCCGGCGTTGGACAAGGCATTCATCGACTTCGGCTTTCCCGTCGGCCCGCTGGCGCTCTCCGACGAGGTCGGGCTCGACACCGCGCTGAAGGTGACCCGGATCCTCTCCGAACAACTCGACCCCCGATTTGCCGCCCCTCCCGGGCTGGCGCAGATGGTCGAGTCTGGCCGCACCGGGCGCAAGTCTAACAGGGGCTTCTACTTGTACCGCAACGGATCGAAGCATTTCGACCCGGAAACCTACCAGATGCTCGCCGACCCAGCGCGGCGTCACATGCCCCCCGATTCGATTTCGAAGAGGGGACTGTGGGCCTTCATTCTCGAGGCGGTAAAATGCCTGGAGGCCGGAATCCTACCCGACCCCGTGTCGGGAGACATCGGCGCGGTGCTGGGAATTGGCTTTCCGGCCTATCTCGGCGGACCGTTCCATTACATCGACCAGCTGGGCCTGGAGCAAACGCTCGCGACGCTGCGCGCGCTAGAGAGCGAACACGGCGCACGGTTTGCGCCGACAGCGGGATTGCAGAAGATGGCGGCCGACCGGGAGAGCTATCACACGAGAACTCCAGCTTTGGAGCAGCAGGCATGATCGACAAGCACTTTACCGAAGAACATCAGGCGTTCCGACAGGCGGTACGCGAGTTCATCAGCCGTGAGATCCGACCCGTGATCGACGACTGGGAGCAAGCCGGTGGCTGGCCGCGTGAGATCTTGCCCAAGATCGCCGAGCTAGGGATGTTCGCAATTCCCTACCCCGAGAAATACGGCGGACTGGACCT
>CAZANL010000561.1:1190-3800 GCA_964486115.1 uncultured Planctomycetota bacterium | reverse complement strand
TACCAAGGCCGAGCTGGTCAGCGACACTGTTCGCGAATGTAAAGGCATCACCAGGTGTGACCGGCGGGATGGTCTTCTGCGTGGAGGTGAACCGTGGGGGGGCAGCGTCCGGACGAACAGCAGCCACTAACGAAAAAAGGCGACCCGGGTTGGTCGCCAAAATTTAATAGAACTATTCTACCAAAATCCCTGCCGTTGTCAATACCCTGGTTCAGAAATCCCCTGGCGATTTCCGGGGCTGAGTTGGGGCTTCTGTAAGTGATTGCACAGCAATTGGATGCGGCGGGGGCGTCATGCGATCCTTGCTGAACCAGATGGTCTGGGTCTGGCTAGCCCACGGAGTTGCTCATTGCGACAGACAGCGCCTTTACACTCGACCTCCAGCCAGTGCGGCCTCAACTGCTCGAAGGTTCTGGTCTGCGGCATCCAAGTGAAGGGCAACACCTGCTGCTCGTCGATGACGTGGCCTGGGGTCTGCTGCGTCCCGCCCTGAGAGTCGGCCCGGGGGTTGGGCCGTTCGAATCACCACTGAGCTGCTGAGCTTATCTCAGTCGCTGATTCCGTGATCTGCATCATCGGTGGTGGGGCCAGGTGATGGGTGCTGATCAGCATGAGATGTTTTCAGCAAGCGAAGCACCTCTTCAAGTCCCTCGAGCCCAGTGGAAAATGCTCTGGTCAATAGGATTGGCAGCGCAAAGAGTATGAGGCCCAGTGGGACGGCGAAGATCATGAATCCGGAATTCATGAGTGATAGGACATAGCACAGAGGAAAGAGGATGGCCCCGACCGGCGCAACCCAGGCAATGTGGGACACGATTCTAGCCTCTCTGGCCAGTGCGTTGCTCAATCTTTGCTTCAGCGCCGAACGCTCTCTGTGCTTTTTCCTTAGACGAAGGGCTAGGTTGCTCACGCTCACTCCTTTCTGTGTGCCATTGTTTTGATCGTGGCCCGGGTAAGTCGCACATATCGCACACTCAGCAGGGAAAACCGGGGGAGTGCGATTGCTGGTACATGCGCGAGGGAGAGGCGGACACCGACGATCTCTGCGAGTGCCAATCGGCCTGGTCGCCTCGAATCTCTCTGCAAGGGTTGCGCCTGACCTTCTCAATGAAATTGTGGGTATTTCTGAACTAGCACCTCGGCGGGTTTATTGGCTTGGGAGACAGGTCACCCGCATTTCGACCGGCTGGACCCGAGTCACCCTGCTGGCAGTCAGCCAGCGTCTCGAGGCTGACCAGTTTCTCCGCCAGCAGCCGCTCTGCGAGGCCTTGATCGACGCGGGTCATCACTGACACCATACCGACTGGCAAGACGCAGCGACAGATTGGCCGGCGCCCCTCAGTGTGAGGAGTGAGGCACAACCAGAGCCAGTCCATCAGCCCGCTTCCGCTAATGTGAAGCTTGTCGTGACCCTACGGATTCGAGGCCAATCGGATAAACCCTGCGGACGGCCTCAACCCGACAGACATGATCGTCACGGCAGGATCTGCGCGACCAGGCCTCCTGCAGATGCCCGTCGTCAGCGAGGATGCATCGATGACCCAGCGTACGCTGACCAGCAGCATTGAGAATTCATCTCACCTGAGCAGCGGGCGAATGTTCCCCCAGTTCGCCTCGGAGTCGGACACCGGAAGGTAGTAGCCGCCGACCTTGATAGTCCGGGAGAGATCCTCTGGCTGTCGGGCCACCGACAGCAGGCGTATCAGCCGCGCATTGCTGAACGGCATTCGGATGTCCAGACGTGTCCGCTGGCCCGGATACTTGATCATCAGCGGCACGTGGGACCATTGAGCGCCGGAGTGGTCCTTCAGCTCCGAGGCGAAACGCCAGGTGTGATCCGAGGTCAGTACGATCGTCGAGCGCTTGTACTTCCCAGCCCGGCGCAGTCGGTCGAACAGCGCACCGAGTAACCTGTCGGTATAGGCCAGGTGGCCCAGCGCGCCCTCGGCCTAGCCCCGTGCATGATACTCGCTGAATGGCCTGGGGCCATTGCGGTCGTGCGCATAGGGGTAGTGGGGCACCGGCAGATGCAAGACGACGAACTGGCCGTGGCTCGGATCGTCGATGATCGCCTCAAAGTAGGCGATCATCTTCCGTGTGCTGCGAACCATCCCGGCATTTGCCGTGTCGGGAGAGTCGGCATACACCCGCCTCAGTAATTCATTCCCAAACAGACTGTAGGCTCCCTCGTAGAGGATCTGCAGCAACTGGTCCGATCGGCGGGGTCCGATCCACTCGGTCTGTCGAACACTCCACTGCAGATCCGCTTGAGCGCCAAGCAGTTCGAAGTAGGGATGATACCAGCCGAGCATGTAGGTCCGGTAACCGCGCCTTCGCGCGCCAACGAAGATGCTCTCCTGTTCGCGACAGGGATGGAACCGCTTGCCATCATAAAACCCGGGCTCACCGTCCTGTAACATGAAGGCGTCGGTGCGCTGGTACAGCAGACGCGGCATCGAATACATCGTTGTGCAGCCGGGCGCATGAGCATCGTGGAACACGGCCATCTCGCTGCTGGCGTGGCGTAGCGCCGGCAGCTGCGCCCGAACCTTGCCAGCGTCGAACGTCAACCCATAGGACCAAGCATCGAGGACCACGATGTAAAAGTTG
>CAZANL010000561.1:0-1180 GCA_964486115.1 uncultured Planctomycetota bacterium | reverse complement strand
CCCACCACCGGACTCGACCCCGCCCGCGCCAGGGTCGGCTCCGGCGAGACGGCATAGCGATGCGAGGTCAGCACCTTGAGCCAGAAGATCGGCAGGAGCAGGCTGATGAACAACGAGGCCCGGCCGAGCCAGCGGGACCAGCGGGTGATGCCCCAGCGCATATAGACGCTCAGCGCGGCGATGACGATTACCCCGACCACGAGCAGCATCACATACTGCTCCTGTTGACCGCGGACGATAATGGTCCCCGGTAAGAACCGCCAGCCAATGGAGGCCGCGACACACACCCCGGCAGAGACCAGCAGCCCCGCGCGCCAGACCTCCGGTAGTTTCTTCAGCGGCTGGTGGGCCGCCCACAGCAACTGACCGAGCCCAACCGTGATCGCCAGAAACATCGCCCCGTACTCCAGCGTGTAGAACAGCAGGTAGCGGTTCACCGGATCGTTGAGCGGAGCCAGTCCAGGAAGCAGGATGACAAAGGCCCAGACCTGTGACACCAGAAAGGGGAAGAGCGACCTCGGATGGTCCGGGTCGAGCCGGTCCTTCAGCGACATCGGACTGCCCGCTTCTCGTTCGATCTTTTCCGTTCGTTCGGCGGCCACGCCCCGAACGACCCCGCAGTCGGAGCGACCAGAGTGCATCCCGAAGCGACAGCGCGGCGGTGAGGGATCGCGGCACGGAGCCAGAACACGGGAAATCCGACGGCGCGGCCCGAGCAAACAGGCCCAGCGAGATCTCCGCGGCTGGGTGAAACAGGGCGCGCACTTGAGCCGACAGCCATCGAGCTCACCCCCTCAGACACATGTGATAGAGGACGCGATCGGTGCCGGGGATTGGATCCGCCGCCTGGACATTGAAAAGCCGGACAAATGCGGCCTCGAACCCGGCCTGATGGTAATCGGGAAAGATGTCCTCCCTGGAGCGCAACAAACGCTGGACCTGCGGGTCGCTCTTGGGAACCCATTCGATGACCAGATCTCGGCACAACCCGGCGAGCCAGTCGGCAATGCGGTCGAGCGGCAGATTGTTGGATATCGCCAGGTGGTGAATCAGGGCCAGAGAAAGCACCATATCGGCAGGACCCCGCCCAGCCAGCGAATCCCGCTCGGTGTGGGCCCACCCCAGGGCCGGAGTCGGGTTGGTCAAGTCCTGACGCAGCGCGAGCAGCCCCGAGAGGCCC
>CAZANL010000560.1:0-3805 GCA_964486115.1 uncultured Planctomycetota bacterium | reverse complement strand
GCTCGCCGCTCGGCTGGAGAAGCTGGTCAAGCAAGGCGACCTGACCACTGCGGTGCGCGAAGCTAACGCGGCGATTCGTGAGAATCCTCGAGAGGCTGTCGCCTACCGCTGGCGGGCCACGGCGCGTAGCCGGATGGGGGACTTCACCGGTGCGGTCGAGGATTATACCAAGGCCCTGGAGTTGAACCCCAAGGATGCCGTCCCGTTTGCCGAGCGTGGTCAGCTCTACATCATGCTTGGCGCGCCGGACCGCGCGCTGGCCGATCTCGATCACTCACTGAAGCTGGACCCCAAGCGAGGAAGGACCTACCGCTACCGAAGCATCGTATTACTGTATCGCGGACGTTACCAGGAAGCGCTGGCGGATCTGAACCAGGCGATCAAGCTGGAGCCGCAGGTGGGTTATGGTTATCTGGTTCGCAGCAAGGTCCGCCGGCGACTCGATGATGCAGCAGGGGCGCTGGCCGACATCAATCAGGCGATCAAGCTCGAGCCCCGCCGCGCCGAATACTACGTGCAGCGTGGAGATCTCCAGCTCTCACTGGGTGGGTGGGAAAAGGCGGTGGCGGACCTTTCGCATGCGATCGAACTCCAGCCCGGTAATGCGCTGGCCCACCTGCTGCGAGGCAAGGCGCATCGCGCGGCCGGCGGTGATGAAAAGGAACTCGACCTGGCTATGGCTGATCTGAACACGGCGATTCGCCTCAATCCACGCTACGTGCCGGCCTATCTGGCGCGAGCCGATCTTCACGCGGCGCGCGACGACGGGAGCGCTGCGCGGCGAGATTTTGACCGGGCCATCACGCTTGATCCGCGCAACGGATTGGCCTGGCGTGGTCGAGGGTTGTTTCGGGGGAAGCGGGGTGATCGTGTGGGGGCGGTGGCTGACCTCACGCGTTATCTCCTGTTGTTGCCGAAGGCAGCGGACAGGGAGACGATACGGGTCAGAATCGCAGAGCTGCAGAAGTGAAGGCTGTCGGTCAGGTTTGGGGGCGTCATGCTCCGGCTGACGACGGGGGTTTCCGGTAGTTCTGCACCAGCGGGTGGCTCGCTTGGGCGAATGGGATGACCGCCGGGTCGGACCGGTGATGCGCATCGGGCGCTGGCTGGTCTGGCATGGGGGCAATCCAGGCGGTAAGGTGGAGGACTCGTGAATCGACGTCGCGGAATCATCCTGGCCGGGGGCACCGGAACCCGACTTCACCCGTTGACGGTTGGCGTCAGCAAGCAGCTGATGCCGATCTACGACAAGCCGATGATCTACTACCCGCTGAGCACGTTGATGCTCTCGGGCATTCGAGAGGTGCTCGTGATCACCACCCCACACGAGCAGGAGCCATTCAAGCGCTTGCTCGCTGACGGCCAGCGGTGGGGCATGTCGATCCAGTTCGCAGTGCAGCCGAGTCCGGATGGGCTGGCACAGGCCTTCTTGATCGGCGAGAGTTTCATTGACGGGCACCCGAGCGCACTCGTGCTGGGGGACAATATCTTCTATGGGACAGGGTTCACGGGACTCCTGACCCGAGTGGCGGCACAGCAGAGCGGGGCGACGATCTTCGGCTACCACGTTCGGGATCCGCGGGCCTACGGCGTGGCCGAGTTCGACGCCGAGGGCCTGGTGATTGGCCTGGAGGAGAAGCCCGAGCATCCCAGATCACACTATGCGGTGACCGGTCTATACTTCTATGACGAGCGGGTGGTCGAGCTGGCCAAGGCTCTCCAGCCTTCTCCTCGCGGCGAGCTGGAGATCACCGATCTGAATCGCAGGTATCTGGAGCTGGAGTCACTTTATCTAGAGCGACTCGGCCGTGGCATCGCCTGGCTCGACACAGGGACTCCGCGCTCGATGCTCGAGGCGGCGAACTTCATCCAGACGCTGACCGAGCGACAAGGCTTGTGCGTCGCCTGCCCCGAGGAGATCGCCTATCGCAATGGGTGGATCAGCGCCGCGCAGCTGAAGGATCTCTCGGTCCCGCTGGCCAAGACCGACTACGGTCAGTATTTGCGCGAGCTGGCCGAGGAAGATCCGTCGGTCGCTGAGGCCTGACCCGATGGCCCCCTCAGTACCTACCGGGTTGGAATCGCGGGCCGCCCCGCGGGTGTGATCCATGCCACAGTACGAGGTCGCTCAGAAGATCATGTCCTATGGCGCCACCTATCAGGTGTTCGAGCCCGACGGAAACAAGGTGCTGCTGACCGTCAAGTCCAAGCTGCTGACGCTGACACCCAACCTGACGATGGTCGAAGGAACCGAGGGGGACACGGTTGCGACGATGACGGGCAACTTCTTCAAGACCCGCTTCATCATGACCGATGCGGCGGGCGCTCGCATCGGCTCCCTGACCTTTCCCATGTTTGGCGTTCTGGGTAAGAGCTTCACGATCGAAGCTGATGGAGCGAGTCATCCGGGAAACGGGACGATCAGCTCACGGACGTTCGACGCCGGCGTCTTCAGCCTCTCCAAGCAACACGGTCCGGAAGATCGATTTCAGGTCGAGGTGACGGAGAGTTTTCCGCGAGAGGTGGCGATCCTGTCGGCCGTTGCCGTGGACCAGAAGTTCTTCGAGGGAGACTAGGTCAGGACTGCCTCGGACAGGGCAGGGACCGCGGGGCACGGTATTTCAGGGCTGCTAGCAGCCCTCGGCAAAGGAGCCGAGCACCACCAGCTCGGTGCAGTGCTGGCGTGTGGTCTCGATCGTGTCGGCCATCTGTTCCCGGTGCCCCTGGGCCTCGATCAAGAACTTATAGTGCCAGTGCCGTCCGGGAGCTGGACGTTTGTCGATGTGAGTCAGGTTGATCCCTGCATCGGCAAAGACGGCGAGTACGCTGACCAGCGCGCCGGGCTCGTGACGGGTGGTGAACAAGATGGCGGTCTTGTCCTGACCCGTGGCGCCTGCAGGTTGGCCCCCGATCACCAGGAAACGTGTCACGTTGTCCGGGTCGTCCTCGATGTCTGCTGCCCGAACGGGAACGTCATATAGCTTGCCCGCCAGGGACGAGGCGATCGCGGCCTGTCGCTGGTCGTCGATCTGCCGGGCCGCAGCGCTCGTGCTGGCGGTTGCAATCAACTCCGCGCTCGGGAGGTTCTTGGCGAGCCATTGTCGACACTGCGCAAAGACCTCCGGCTTGGAGTGGATCTGCGAGATTCGCCCGAGCTGGCCGTGGGCCAGCAGCTGGTGGTGGATGCCGACCAGAACCTCCCCCGTGACTGTTGGCCGAGCGTCGCACAAGCCTTGCAAGGTCTCCGCCACGCTTCCGCCTCGGGCGTTCTCGACCGGGACCAGACCGCGCTCGGCTTGCCCCGTCGAGACGACACGGAACACGTCGGCCAGCGTGTCGACCGGCAAGAAGGTCGGGTCGGCGCCGAAGCGCGCGATGGCTCCCAGGTGACTGAATGTCCCAGGGGGCCCCAGGTAGGCGACGCTCATCGGTTGACCTCCAGCAGCTCGCCTGCCAGCCTGTGCCATGCCGGCAGAGTGAGTGACTGTGCGCCGTCGCAGAGCGCTTCGTCGGGACGAGGGTGAATCTCGATCAACAGTCCGTGCGCGCCCGCAGCCTTGGAGGCCCGGGCCAGCGGTGGAACATAGCGCCGGGCACCCGCGGCGTGGCTGGGGTCGACGATCACGGGCAGATGAGTGCGCTCCAGCAGCACCGGGATGGCGGACAGATCGAGTGTGTTGCGTGTCGAGGTCTCGAAGGTGCGCAGCCCCCGCTCGCAGAGGATGACCTGTTCGTTGCCGCCGGCCAAGATGTATTCGGCGGCGCCCAGCAGTTCCTCGATGGTGGCGGCCATTCCCCGTTTAAG
>CAZANL010000559.1:261-3807 GCA_964486115.1 uncultured Planctomycetota bacterium | reverse complement strand
TTCTGTGGGTCTCCGTCCGCTCAATCCCGACCCCTGTGAGCCGGCGGGGTGTCCTTCGTGGACACCCCGCCACCCCTTTTCATTGGTCGCTTTCACTGCTCGTCGAGTCGTATGGCAACGACTGCTAGAAAAAAGAAGGGTACTCGCAAATCGGCTGCCCGAAGTCGCAAGATCGGGGGCAGCAAGGCGAGCGCAGGACTGTTGGAGCGTCGCTGGTTCAAGCTTCTGGCGCACCCCGTCTGTCGCAGGATTTACGGATGTGCGCTGGTGCTGATCAGTTTTTACGGACTGTATTTGGCCAGCATGGTCGAACTGAGGAAGAACGAGCGGTTTCAGTTGAGCACCGGTGATCTGATGATCTTGGATCCGCCTAAGTGGATCCCACCGGGTCAACTCGAACTAATCCAACTCCCCGATCACGTCTCCGAGCCGATCTCGATCTTCGACCCCGACCTGACCTTTACCCTGACCCAAGCCTACACTCGAAATGCGTGGGTCGAGCGAGTCATCCGGGTCGAAAAGGTCTACCCCAATGATCTCCGGGTGGAATTGCGATTGCGCAAACCTGTTGCTGCGGTTTGGTATCTCAAGCGAACGTATGTGTTGATCGATCGGGTCGGTGTACGGCTTCCTGGAAGCTATTCCGAGCGCCCAGATGTCGGGTTTCGGTTGCCCTTCATCATGGGCAGTGTGGGGCCTCCGCCACCAGCCGGTCAAATCTGGAACTCAGCGGGTGTACTGGACGGTGCGCGGGTGGCAGATGTGTGGCAACAGTCCGGATTGCTCAAAACGATCAACGTGACATGCATCGACGTGACCAATGTTGGTGGTCGTGTCAATCGATCTTCGTCAGAGATCGTCCTCAGGTTGGAATCGGTTGGCACGAGGATTCTTTGGGGCCGCGTCGCGGTACCCGATCAGCAGGGTCTGATGCCAGACGACCAGAAGAAGATCGAGATCCTCCGTAACGCCCTGGTTCCGTATCTGCGGAAGGACCCGTTGCTGAAGCGGGCTGGGGTGATCGATATCCATACGGGACATCTAGAGATTCGTCCCCGGTAACTGCTCACAGAAAGGACTCAAGGCATGCAGGGAAACTGGAAAATTGTCGTCATCATGGCCGCGGGGTTATTGACCGGCTGCGTCACCAGCCAACGATACGCGCTGCTGCAAAAGGAACACCAGGCAGGACAAGCTGACACTGCGCGACTCGCTACGCGAGTCAACCAGCTCGAAGGAGATAAAGCGCAACTGGCGGCCAAGGTTCGTCTTGGGGCCGAACAGCTCACCAGTATGACCCGGCGGTTGAAAACGCAGGCTGATTCCGCGGCAGCGGTAGCGGCCAGGCTCGCCAAGAAGGAGAAGAGTCTGTTGGCGCTGGCGGAGAAGGAGAAGGGTCTCTCGGCCAAACTCGAGAAAGCCATGCGCGAGCTCGACCGTCTTCCCGGTATCGACTACGAGCCCGGTTCGGGCAAGCTTAATCTCTCTTCACAGGTGCTGTTCGAGTCCGGTCAATCAAAGATCAGAAAAACCGGTCAGGGAGCCCTATCCCATCTGGCGAATGCGCTCAAGGGTGGAGAAGAGCAACTGCGCATCGAAGGACATTCGGATGCAGATCCCGTTCGCAAGAGCCGAGGTCGGTGGGAACATGGCAACTGGGAGCTGTCGGGAAATCGGTCACTGCAGGTGCTCGCGTTCCTGGAGTTTT
This sequence comes from uncultured Planctomycetota bacterium, assembly GCA_964486115.1. Taxonomy (GTDB): domain Bacteria; phylum Planctomycetota; class JACQVV01; order JACQVV01; family CAZANL01; genus CAZANL01. Next base: position 2,099 of record CAZANL010000559.1, on the reverse strand, counting down.
CGGGAGTGGGTGGCGAGAGAATGCGCTTCGTCGGCCGTGGGCCCTATGCGCCGGCGGCGTCGAACTTGACCTCATCCGGCAAGCGGTTGAACCGTCGCGTCGAGATCTATGTCTTGCCGGCTCCCAGTGTTCCGGCGTCGATGCAAAAATAGTCAGTAGATGCAGAAGCAAACCTCGGGTGGACAGGACTATCTGGTTTCGCCCGGGGTCCTGAGCCAGGAGACGTGCGAATTTGGTTTAGCGGCCCCGACATGTGGACAGCGACCGTGGTGGTCACGGTATCGGGCGAGCATGAATCGTTTGGGGCAGGTTGTCTTGACCCCGTTTGCACTGCTGATCCTCTTGCTCGCTGTGCTGGGTTGGTATGAAGGTCGGACGATCGGGGGCCGCAGGATGCACGTCCACACCGTTCGGCTAGGAGAAGATCTGAGAAAGCTGGCAGCACTCTACTACGACAATCCGGGGCAATGGACGGTGATATTCCAGGCCAATCGAGGCCGACTGGTCGGCCGAGATGGCCTCACCGGTGTCCGATTGCTCCTGATCCCACAGCTTGGACCACGTAAACCACATAAATAGGCAGGGCAATAAAATGGGCAAGAGTCTGGTAGTGGACATGAACGGAACTTTTGGCTTTCTCTTGCGCGGCCTGCTGCATGGAGAGGGTCACGATGCGAGCCTCGCCGAGACAGAGTCGGAGGTGCGCAGTAACCTACGTCTGCGTCATTATGACGCCGCTTTTCTCGGACAGGTGCCCGAGGAGGTCCTCGAGTGCCTCGCTGCGATTGATGGCCTGCGGCTGGTGCAGATAGGTAACAACATTGGGCTGGAGCAGTTTTGCGATGAGATCCTGGAACGGCCCTTGAGACTGAAGCGACTTTCTGAACTGGCCGGCAAACTGCTGGTCACGTCCCAGCGCCGGCGTCACCGTCGGCACTCAGTGGATCTGCCAGGCTGGGCAGTCGCCGGGACGACACGATTCGAAGGTCAGATCACGGATCTCGCTCTGGGGGGATGTCGCCTGGCGCTGGCCATGGATCCCGCTGACGTTTCTCTCCAGGTTGGGCAACCGGTCAAGACACAGCTGGGTCTGGCTGGTGAGCCGATAGGCATTTCGACCCGGGTGATCTACAGTCGGCCGACGGCCGACGGATTGCATGTGGGGCTGGGGTTTGAACAACTCAATCATCCCGTTGCCGGGCGTCTCGAGGATTACTTGTTGTGTGCTTGATACTGGAAGGTCGCCGGTTCTAGCAGGCTGGCGAACAACAAGTGCGTGTAGCAGAGGAGGAGCCTGTAGGTTCCTCCTCTCTTTTTGGCGTCGTTCGGCTATCTGCGGCTGCCCCGCCTAATTCGGTTGAACGGCCACCGATGTCTCGAATACACAACTCGAGCTATCAAGCTGCCAATGGGCTCCACGTAACTGCTCGACGCCAGGGCGACCAAGCACTGTAAAACGAACAGTCCAGTCACCGAATCGGTGAGCCACGTTCTGGGTCTTGATTTACTTGCAGTTGTGCCTGTCCCGCTCGAAAAACGATTTGGTCTTCCCGGCCGGGTAGTCGATGTTATTGCCAAGCCTGTCGAGCGTCATCGTCCAGCCATGCTTGTTGCGCGGATGGACGAGCCAGGAGCCGTCTTTGAGTTGCTTGGCCGACACGACCCCCATCAGGTATCCCTGCTCCGGCAGGATCTCGTCGATGTCGGTCCGCGAGATCGCGACCGCGCGCTGGTTGTCGAGCCGGGCGAGCAGCCAGCCGCAATCCGGGACGGCGAACCTGCCCGTGAGCGTCTGACTGGCCAGCCCGTAGCTCCGTTTGCTGGCCAGGAGCGAGAGG
>CAZANL010000559.1:0-236 GCA_964486115.1 uncultured Planctomycetota bacterium | reverse complement strand
ATGTACCCTGGATCGAGCGCGTCTTGTCGTCTCGGGTCATGCGCAACGAGCCAGCCTTCTTCTGGATGCTGAGCGGTGGGAGTCCGCTTTCTCCGCCGTGAGCGCAGTACATGCCCAGCTGGGCCGCCGGCGCGGCTCCCTTGTGGGCCAGGTCGAGCGGGATGCTGAAGCGGAGCACGAAGTACGCGCCCTCCTTGCTCGAGGGTCCCGTTGCCGAGAGCACCAGACGGTCACCC
>CAZANL010000558.1:0-3807 GCA_964486115.1 uncultured Planctomycetota bacterium | reverse complement strand
ACTTTCGCCGGGGCACATTCCGTGTGCGCGGCGACGTAGTCGAGATCATCCCGAGCTACGAAGAGCTGGCCTACCGCGTCGAGTTCTTCGGCGACGAGGTCGAGTCGCTGGTCGAAGTCGACCCACTCACCGGCGAATTGTTGAAAGAATTCGACATCCTGACGATCTGGCCCGCCAAACACTACGTGGTTCCAGAGAAGCGGCTCAAGATCGCCTGCGCCGCGATCCGAGAGGAACTGGATCAGCGGCTACCTGAGCTGCGTCAGCAGAACAAGCTACTGGAGGCTCAGCGGCTGGAGCAGCGCACCCTCAACGACCTGGAGATGCTCGAAACGATCGGCCACTGTCGCGGCATCGAGAACTATTCCCGCCACCTGACCGGACGGGCACCTGGAGAGCGGCCCTACTGCCTGCTTGACTACTTTTCTCGGCCATTCCTGACCGTGGTGGACGAGAGCCATGTGACACTGCCCCAGATCCGGGGCATGTACTTTGGCGATCGTTCCCGCAAGGAGACACTGGTCGAGCACGGCTTTCGCCTGCCCTCGGCGATGGACAACAGACCGCTGAACTTCGACGAGTGGAACGAGGTGACTGGCCAACCGACGCTCTACGTATCCGCCACCCCGGCGAGCTACGAGCTGGAGCGCTGCCGCGGGGTGGTGGTCGAGCAGATCATTCGCCCCACCGGGCTGCTCGACCCGCTGATTCAGGTCGAACCCGCCATCGGGCAGATCGAGCACCTGATCCAGCAGATCCAACAGCGCGTCGCCCGCGGCGAGCGCGTCCTGGTCACCACCCTGACCAAACGCCTCTCGGAAGATGTATCGCACTACCTGTCGGACGAAGGACTGAAGAGCCGATACATCCACTCCGAACTGGACGCAATCGAGAGGGTCGAGCTACTGCGGGACCTGCGCGCCGGAGAGTTCGATGTTCTGGTTGGCGTCAACCTGCTGCGCGAAGGACTGGACCTGCCGGAAGTGTCATTGGTGGCAATCCTCGACGCCGACAAGTAAGGCTTCCTGCGTAACCAGACCAGCTTGATCCAGACCATTGGCCGAGCCGCGCGCCACATCAACGCCAAGGTCCTGCTCTACGCCGACCGGATCACGGATTCGATGCGCAAGGCAATCGACGAGACCGAGCGACGACGCAAGCAGCAGGAAGCCTACAACAAGGAACACGGCATCACGCCACGTTCGATCAAGAAGGCCATCAAGCAAGGCATCGAGTACCAGGTCCGGGCGCACAACGTGGTCCGATCGGTCATCAGCGCCGGCGAACCGGGTGCCCAGTACGAAACGCGCGAGCTGCTTGCGGCCCTCGAGGAGGAGATGTTCAAGGCCGCCGAGAATCTGGAATTCGAGAAGGCGGCCGGACTTCGGGACCGGATTCTCGAGTTACGCGGAAAGGCCCGTGAATCAGGATCCCCCACCGCTCCGGCCAAGGGCAGGAAGCGCAAGCGGAAGGGCCGGCGCTGAGACTCAGCCTTCGCGCCAGCCAGTCGCTGCCTGACCGCTCTCCCCGACACGAATCGCACACAGGGCAGCATCACGGGGGATAACGGCGCCCTTCGGCTTTAGTTGACGCGTGACGCCCCGGGACCTAGCCGCTTGGGCAGCGCGCCGAGGGACCTACTCGCAAAACTCATCGAGCAGCTCTTCGATCACCTCGGCCGCCTCGGCCGGCACGAGCAGGTGAGCCACCTCACCGTCATAGAGGCGGTCCGCCTCCACGCCAAGCTGTCCCAGCTCGTGGACCAGGAACTCGCACAACTCGACGTCAGGCATCTCCACCCGCTGCAGGTGCTCGGTACTGAAGCGATCATCCTGCGGGTCACCCAGGATCGCGATCAGCAGCTCGTCCGCCCGGTCGAGGTCGTTGACGTGCACATCCATCGCACATGCGCCCCCCACCACCCCTTCGACGCTGCGCGAGATGCCGAGCTGGCTGCCCAGCTGGGCGACCTGCCCGAGCACCTCCAGCCGGACCTGGACGCCATTCTCCCGCAGCAGGGCGGCCAGCGGCTCCAGGCGGACCTGGTCGGCATGCATCAGTCGAATCCAACCACGCTGCTCGAGCCGTCGATCACCCAGTTCGGGTTCCTCTCCAGACTCTGCAGGGTCATCTTCATACCAGATCTCTTGCCCGCAATCGGGGCACTCGCGAATGCCGTTGGGCACCTCCGACGCGCAGTTCCCGCAGTAGGCCGCATCATCCTCGACGTCCGGTTCAGAAAAACGGGCCGCGAACAACATACCCAACACCTTGTCCAGCGAGATTTGCAGCTCGCGCTCGCCGTGCACCGGCGGGCCGCCCATCGGCTCCTCCGGTTGGTCATCTCGCAGGACCGTGTAGACACAGTCGGCACAGTGGGTGATGTGGTCCTCGTAATGCTGGTGACAGTCCGGACACCACTTCATTCGGGGCCGATCCTCTCTCGCAGTGAAGCGATCTGGGCCGCGACGAAGGACGGCGCCGCACTTCCAGCCGTCTTCAACTCTCCCAGCAGCTGATCCACCGTCAGTCCCGTCAGCTGTTCGCGTAACTCGGCATACGCCTCCGGCAGCATGCCGGACAGGACCTCTGCCAGTGGAATCTCCGTCTGCTCGGCTTCCCGAGCCGCCTTGCCGATGAGTTGATGTGCTGCACGAAAGGGCATCCCCTCGAGCACCAGCCGATCGGCCAACCAGAGAGCCGCTAGCTGGGGCGTGCAGCTCGCCCGACACCGCTCCGCACACCAGGACAGCCCCTCGATATGGATCTCGGCAAGCTGCAGCAGGGAGAGCGCGCGGTCCGCCGCGCGAAACAAGATCTCCTTGTCATGCTGCAAGTCCTTGCTGTATCCAGAAACGAGTCCGCCGATCACCGTGCTGAGCGCGGAGAATTCAGTACCCAGCAGTTTACCCGCTCCACGGATCAGTTCCGCTCCGTCGGGGTTCTTCTTGTGTGGCAGCAAACTCGAACCCGTGGTGAGGCGATCCGGGAGCCGAATCCACCCGTACTGCGGCGCCGCGTACAAAACCAGCTCCTCTCCCAGCCGTGACAGATCAACGCCGACCAGACCCAGCAGGCCAACAGCATCGAGCACGTCGGACCGCCCACCGGTGGTCTGCACCGCGTTGAGCGTCGGGCGATCGAACCCCAACTCGAGCGCAACACTGTCCCGATCGAGCGGTAAGTAGCTGCCGGCGGCGGCTCCGCTGCCCAGCGGGCACTCGTCCAGCCTCCCCCGCAAGTCACGTGCCCTACGCAGGTTTCTCTCCGCCGCCGCCGCGTGCCCGACGAGCCACTGACCGACGGAGCTGACCTGGGCCGGCTGGGAATGGGTCAGCGCCGGCATCGGCTGCTCGGCCCCTTCCGTCGCTCGATCCAGCAAGGCCTCGATAAACCGCACCAGCGCTCGATCCAGGGTCGTCAGAAATTCGCGCAGCCAGAGGACCGCGTCGAGCATCACCTGATCGTTGCGCGAGCGCCCCGTGTGCAGTCGGCGAGCGGGTTCTCCGACCAGTTCCGTCAGGCGCCGCTCGACCGCCATATGGATGTCCTCATCGCTGTCCTTGAACTCGAACTGCCCCGCTTCGAGTTCGGACGACACCGCGTCGAGCCCCTCTTCGATCGCACCCAGGTCGGCGGATGTGATCAGGCCCACGCCACTCAGCATACGAGCATGCGCCCTGCTACCCTGAATGTCATGCGGCCAGAGCCGCTGATCCAGGTCTATACTGCGGTTCAGCTGTTCGAGCAGGGCGTCCGTGGCCTCATCGAAACGTCCACCCAGGCTCCGTCCGGGCGTCGGGTCAG
>CAZANL010000557.1:0-3815 GCA_964486115.1 uncultured Planctomycetota bacterium | reverse complement strand
CTTGGCCTGGCTGTATCGCGCGATGAACTGGCTGCCCACGAAGGCTGGCAACAGCAGGGATGCGGTCAGCAGCGTCCCCTTCAGCGCCACGCGTCGGATGCCTTGTGTGGCGCATGGCTTCTTGACGACACGCAGATCGAACCCGGCGACCAGCCCCAGGGCCATCCACCAGTAAAAAGCCGAGGCGGGTGCATAGAGGGTGAAATGAAACAGTGCATGGACGGTCAGGGCCAGCCAGCCGGCCCAGAAGGGTAGGGTGCGGGCCAGGTGAGCACGGCTGGCGTCGTTCTTGCGTCTCAACTGGACCGGCAGCCAGATGGCGGCGGCCAGCAGCAACAGCAGTGGCAAAAAGCCCGCCAGACCGGCTTCGGAGGCGATTTGCAGCAGGTCGTTATGGGCCCAGACCGACAGTCCGCGAAGATCTCGATATCGCTGCTGTCCGAGGTAGCGCCCCGCATGCTTGTCCCGCAAGATGCGGTAGCTTCCCGGGCCGCCGCCGAGCAGCAGATGGCGGTCCTGGTCGCGATCGAGCAGAATCCTCAGCGCGATCTTCCACATCACGATTCGCTCGCGGACGCTCTTGCTCTCTCCGCTGGCCAGGCTCTGGATCTTCTGTTGCCAGGTGCGGCGAAGGCCGGTCGGCTTGCGCAGCTCAATGCCGACGACGAGCAGCAGTCCGATGAGCAGTATCGCAAGGGCCCACTTGAGCCTTGCCAGCTGGAGCATCTCGACACCACGGGCGAACCAGAGATAGCCTGCCAGCCCGACGCCGCAGGCCAGCCAGGCCGAGACGGTCAGTGACAACCCGAGCGCGGCGAGGCTGAGCAGCAAGGCCACACCGGTGAGGACGAGGACCACGGGGCGCTTCTCACGAAGCAGGCCGTCGATCTGGACCAACAGGCCGAAGACCAGGTAGGCCGCCAGCAGATTGCGGGTTGCGAAGGTGGCAGACTGCTGGCGTTCCCCCTCGGCCACCAGACCCAGCGGGTTGTATCCGAGATGTTGCACCAGGCTGTAGGCCGCCACCAGCGCGGTTGAGAAGGCGATTGCACCACGGAGCCGCTCCAGATCCCGCTCCGCGTCGATGTAGAACGCGGCCAGGTAGTAGAGCATTGCTCCGACCAGGAAGTGGATGGCCGTCTCGGCGGCGATCGGCCGGAAGTTGCTGAATGAACCGGCAAGGAGCAGCGCGCCCAGCAAAACCAGCATCGGACGGTGTAGTGAATGTTTGCGCTTCCAGTAAGTCTTCTGAAAGGTGAGAAACAAACCGCCGCCCAGCAGCAGAGCTGTCGCGATGGTGAAACGCCGGAACTCGATCGCAAACAACGTGTGGTACCCGAAGCGGATGTGCGCGACCGGGATGAACAGGATCAAGCAGTACAGCAGATAGCCGGTGTAGCTGCCTGCGGATTTCTGGCGTTGGTCAGTACTCATCGAGAATGGCAGCCATGGTACAGTACCGTTTGGATGTCTACCAATGCTGGCTTGGCAACGCTCTTCGATGGCCTGGTCTGGGTCACGCGTTTCGCTCGCGCGCAGGAATCGATGTTCGAGCGCCTCGACAACACCGGCTATTTGGGTGGTTACAACGTGGTCTTTCCAGGGGACGTGGGCGGCACCTGGCAGCTGGTCTTCGATGGCAATGCCGTGGTCTGTCGCATGGGGGCGCACGAGGAGCCGAAGGGGACGGTGACCATGGAACTGGAGGAGTTCTTCAAGCTCTTGGCGGGCCACACGACTTACACGACGGCCGAGTTGACTGGCCGGGTGCGGGTCACCGGCGACGGACACGCGTCTTTCTTGTTTGGTGCGCTGATAGCGCAGCTTCGTCATCTGCGTGGACGGCGGAGTCTGGTCGGGTGGGCCGTCCGCTGGTGGACTGACCGAGCGCTTCGTCGCTCTCAGACGGGATTCGAGTTCCAGAGATGAAGTTTTCGCTGCTGTACGAGATGCAGATCTCGGAGCCGACGCGCGAGCGAGAGCACCAGAATCTGAGGGACTGTGTGGAGCAGGTGGTTCTGGCTGACCAGCTGGGCTATCACTGTGTCTGGGCGGTGGAACATCACGGGCTCTACGAATATTCTCACTCCTCGTCCCCGGAGGTGTTCCTGTCGTTCGCTGCGGCTCGGACTCAGCGAATACGCATCGGGCACGGAGTGACCCTGCTGCCTTACCGCTACAATCATCCGATTCGGATCGCCGAGCGAATCGCGACGCTCGACATCCTGTCCGATGGGCGGGTCAACTGGGGCACCGGAAAGAGCTCGAGTCGCGTCGAACAGGTGGCCTTCGAGTGCCGGATCGACCAGCTACATGCCCAGTGGGCCGAGGCGCTCGAGATGATTCCGAGGATGTGGTCCGAAGAGGTCTTCGAGTTCGACGGGCGGTTTCACAAGATCGCGCCGATTCAGGTGATTCCCAAGCCGCTGCAGCGTCCACACCCACCGATCTTCGCCGCCTGCTCCAAGCCGGAGAGTGCCGCGGCGGTGGGGCGGCTAGGGCTGGGCGCGCTCAACTTCGCACTGGGCAACGACACTCATCTGGCCCAGAAGGTGCGGGAGTACCGCAGGGCTGTCGAGGATGCCTGCCCGTCCGGCCGACAGGTCAACAACCACTTGCATCGACCCCTCCGACGCTGGTCCTCGATGATGACAAGCTAGCGTGCGAGTATGGCTTCCGCGGCGCTCGCTTTTTCGCGGAGGGCCTGGGTCGATATTATTTCGTCGGCGACCGACCGATCGGCCCCATCGACATCCCCCGAGAGTTCCTCGATCCAGCAGACCTGGCTGATGCAATGGCGCTACGCAATCAGTCCGACTCGCCACTGACCACCGTGATAGGCGGTCCCTCGGCGGCCCGGGAGTCGGTTGCGCGGTTTCAGGCCGCCGGCGTGGACGAGCTGATCTTGCTGATGCAGATGGGGACGGTTCCGCATGAGCTGATATTGAAATCGTTGCGGACCTTTGCCGAAAAGGTGATGCCGGAGTTCGGCTGAAGTTGTGAACTGACCTGGGCGGGAGGGAGCCGTTGCTCGGGCGTTGCTGCCGGATCATCGGTTCGGCCACGGCTAGCGGGGTTCCAGGCCTCATCCGGGCCGGACGGTGGTCCAGACGCGAGACGCCTGGGCGAGCGCTGTCTGGTGGATTGACCTGGCTTTCGCCAATTCATATAATCCGTTGCAACTCACATTCCCTTCTAATATTGCGAGATATTCCCGCATGACTGAGTCTCAGCGCCCGTTCCTTGTGGGGATTGACTTGGGCACGACCTTTTCCGCAATCTCGGTGACCGAGGAGTCGGGTCTGCCAAAGATCATTCCCGTGGACGAGGGCGAGCATATCCTACCCTCGGTGATTTACTTTGACGGAGACAGCGTGCTGGTTGGCCGGGATGCTGAACGTGCGGCGGAGTCCGGCCCCGAGGGAATGGTCAGCTTCATCAAGCGTGAGATGGGCGACCCGGACTGGGTGATGACCATTGGTGAGCGGGATTACCGTCCCGCAGACCTGTCGGCTTTCATCCTCAAGCGATTGAAGTCCGAGGCGGAGAAACAGTACGGTCGACCGGTCGAGGGAGCGGTGGTCACCGTGCCGGCCTATTTCGCAGCAGCCGAGCGGCAGGACACCTGGGAAGCGGCCAGCATTGCGGGCCTGGAGATCCTCGGTCTGATCAACGAGCCGACCGCCGCGGCGATCGCGCACGGGATCAAGCACGCCGGCGCCGTCGAGAACATCCTGGTCTACGACCTGGGTGGCGGCACCTTCGACGTCACCCTGCTGCGCTCTGGCGCCGGCGAGATTCAAGTCTTGGCGACC
>CAZANL010000556.1:1630-3817 GCA_964486115.1 uncultured Planctomycetota bacterium | reverse complement strand
GCTGGTTCGGGCCCCTCGCAGTGAAGTCCCGGTTCACCCGGTCTGACGGTCTATCCAACCCGTCATCCTGTCTTGTTGTCCAGGTCGTGCGGCCCCTGACCGCCCCTCGCAGGCCCTCCGCGCGCATCAGGCGCTGCACCGTGCACCGGGCTACCCGCACGCCATCGCGGCGCAGCTGGCGCCACACCTTGCGAACGCCGTAGACCTGGTAGTTGCCCTCCCAGACCTTCCGGATCTTCTCGCGCAGCTCGGCATCACGCTTCGCGCGAGGCGGGAGCAAGGCCGGGTTGGCCCGCCGTGCTCGGTGCGTGTAGTACGTCGACGGGGCGATCGGCAGCTGGGCGCAGATCGGCTCGACCCCGTACACGCCTCTGTGTTCGTCGATGAACCGGACCATCACTTCGGTGGGCGGTCGAGCTCCGCCTGGGCGAAAAACGCTGACGCCAGGCGGAGGATCTCGTTGGCACGCTTCAGCTCTCGGTTCTCACGCTTGAGCTGCTTGAGCTCCTCGAGTTCATCTGTGGTCGGACCTGACCGTAGACCTTCGTCTCGCTCGGCCCGGCCCACCCAGCGCCTCAGCGTCTCACTAGCGCAGCCGATCTTGGCGGCTATCGAGCTGATCGCCTCCCACTGCGAACCGTACTCAGCAGCGTGCTCCAGCACCATCCGGACCGATCGCTCCTTGACCTCGGGGGTATATCGTTTCGCGCTCATGGCTACATCCTCTCACAACATGCAGCCTCCGAGAAACCCGGGGCGATTCACTGAAGGGGTTGGCGATCCGTAGGTGTTGTGTGTGCTCACCATCTGCGGCTTGATTGTGCCGCTGCTGGTGAGCGCACAGCTCTGCGACGCTAGTGCGTCACAGAGCTGGGGACCCGCCGCCTATCGTGGATAGGCCAGCTTCGTTGCAGGATCGCCGATCAGTGTATAGGAGCGAATGACGTCGAGGTGCCCGTGACCGCTACCGATCCGGTTCTTTGCGGCCGTCAACAGCAATCCGACTTCGTTTTCGCCCTTCCACAGCAGCTGCCAGATCTCGGTCGCCAGCAGGTGCTGGGCATACGGGGTGTTGATCCCGGTCGAGGCGAAGAATCCGATCGCGCCCACGTCTCCCGACTGGGTGAACGTCTCGGCAATCGAGTCGTACCACGGGCTGACGAAGTGTCCGCTGAGACAGTTGGTGACGAGCACGAACGGCAGGTGACCGGTGTTGCTGGTCGCTGACCAGTCCGTGCTGTACAGCAGTCTCTCGTCGGCCCACTGCTGGATCGCTCCGTGGCCGTTGTACTGGATCAGGAAGACTCCCTCGTTGAAGCTGTTGATGGTCTGGGTTCTGACCTCACTGGAGGTCAACGGCCCAAGATAGATCTTCTGCGTCTGATATTGGCTGGGGACCAGTTTGGCGTGCTGATCCGAGGCGTCAGGGAAGTCAAATGTGCTGTCTGCGTTATCCGAGACGAACACGACCTTCTTCTGAACGGCAGAAGGGTTGGTCTCGTAGGTCACGATCTTGTTGACCCACGTCGTCGTCTGGGCTTCCGTCCGGACGGGGAGCCGACCGATCCTCAGATCAGGCAACTCATCCTCGCCGGCAACCGAAGCGAACCAGTTGTCGGACGCCGTGCGGTAGAACACAGTCGGCTCAAAGTGCGTGGGCACGAACATCCCGCCCTTGCCGCGATAGTCGCGGTAGTCCCATGTGGCGTCGCCAACCAGGAGCACGTAGCGCAAGGGATTTCCGCTCCATTTGTGGTAGGCGCGCCGCAGAAACTCCTTGATCGCCGCGGGGTCGAACTCACCAAAACTGAAGCTGTCGTAGACCTCGTTGATGTCGGCCTTGAAGGTCCGCATTCCCTTGGCAGCGCGGAAATTGACCAGGGGGTCAATGGCGCTCGAGAAGTTGGGGTGGGTCACGACGATATAGTCGGCCCCGTGGCTCTTGGAGTGGTAGCGGTTGTGCTGGTCCAGCGTGACGCTGTCCGGAGCCATGATGCCGGCGCCGGAAGCCACGTGGACCACACCGCTGCCAGAGCAGAAAAAGCGGCCGGTGTTGTCTATGTTGTCCAGCGCCTGGATCACACGGTTGTCCCGCAGCAGATAACCCACTGCCGGTCCGCTCAGACAGGATACCTGGAACTCACCACCTTGCGTGGTGAACGCCAGCTGATCCCCGACAGCGGCAAA
>CAZANL010000556.1:0-1620 GCA_964486115.1 uncultured Planctomycetota bacterium | reverse complement strand
GAATGTAGTCGATGTAGTAGTTGTCATACTGTGCGCCGGTGTCGTCGATCGCCTGCACGGTTATCGTGGTACTTCCTTCGGTCAGCAGAGCTGCGGAGAACCTGGCGGTATGGGTGTGCAGCTGATAGCCGTCGAAGGTGTAATCGCTGATGATCTGTCCATCGATCAGCAGTCGAATGTGGTGGTCCGGGTTGACCGACGAAAAGCTAGTGCGGCCGAGAAGACGGATTTCTATCTGTGCGTCCCCTCCACCATCCACACCCGGCGTGGGAACTGACATGTCTTTGGCACGACCTTGTGCGCTGAGTCCACCAGCGAACCAGTAGTCGTGGCCTGCCTGAATCGTCGTCATGCCGGTCGCGTGAAGTCGCTGACGGTTGAACAGCCCTTCGGCTTCGTGCATGGCAACTGTGCTTGCTCCGGTCGGCGTCGCGTCGTAGGACTGTGCGCGCTTACCGGCGGTGCGGCCCGAGACGAGCCAGTAGACGGAGTTGGCCGAATAGAGGCTCTCTCCGGTCACCGAGTGGCGGGTCAGATTGCGAAATCCGACGAACTCGATGAACTGACCGGTCACTCTGATCGGCACCTCGCGACCGCGATGGAACAGCTGGAAGGTATTGGGGTCGGCGGACGTGTCGAAGCCGACGGAATCCAGCTGAGAGATCGGTACCCGATAGATGCCGTCCTTCGAGACACTGATCTTGGCTGCGCCCGGCGCCCCACTGATCTGCCACTGCTGGGCCATGCGCCGCTCGAGATCGGTCTGCTCGCTTCCTGGGGCCGGGTCGCCGCTGACGTCGTATCGAATTTCGATCAGCAGCTGGCGGAAGGCCCGTAGGATCTTTTTGCGGGGATTGAACTGGACGGGATGGATCCTCACCGGCAGCAGATTGTCGGAACCTGCTTGTTGCGGGCCGCCCAGCACAATTTCTAGCGGAAGAAAACTTTGGCCGTGGTGCTTGTACACCTTGCGCATCTTACGGCGCATCTTGCGAATGACCTGAGCCGACGGTACCACCGTCTCCTCACCACCTTGGACGCTGTTACCGATTGTGGTGACCCTGCCCATCATCGCCACGGCCATGGCGCGCATGTTCGCTCTCGATTTGCGGATCTCCGAGAACAGTTTTTTGCGCATGTCGGTCACCTCTGTGGGTGACATCAACCCCTTGGGACCAGCCTGTAGCGGTGGTCCCGCAGCGGATCCACCCTGGATGCCGTCCAGCGAATCGAAGGCCTTGTCGATGGGCACGGCCAGCACATTGTAGCCCTTAAGATCGACCTTGTCCCCGGTGAGCCGCCTCCAGCGAAAATTGCTTGCGCCGTTGCCGAGCCGTACCTTGATGCCCTTGCTGGGTACCTGAGGCAGACCCGCCCTAGAGACCATCCCGTAAGCTCCCATGCGGATCACATCGTAGGATTCGGTCCCGATCTTGACTTTCTGCCGCAGGAACTTGGGCGGGATGATTTGAATCACCAGTCGGCCCACTTCGTTGACCACTACCGTGATTCCCGCAACGTCCAGGTCGGTCCCAAACACGGGGCCCGAGGTCTGTACACGGCCGGATGCCGTGGTTGGTCTATCGCTGGTCGGGGTCGGGGCATCCGTGCGACTGTCCG
>CAZANL010000555.1:0-3820 GCA_964486115.1 uncultured Planctomycetota bacterium | reverse complement strand
GACGGGGTCTCGGAAGCTACCACCGAGGCCTCGGAGCCCCCGCTGCCGCCGCCGGTCGACCCGCAGCTGGACGCGGCCAGACTGCTGGCAGGGATGGCTCGGGGTAGCCACGCACCAGGATATCTACCGGCCGATCCAAGGTCCGATCCGGTCTCCTATGTCGGTGAGGATGATTCGACGCGCCGGATCGTTCGTCGCCATGGTGCCGGGCTTGGACTGCCCTGGAGCGTTACCTTCGACGGGGAAGCTCTGTGGACCGCGACTTTGGATTCGGATCAGCTGGTCAGGCTGGATCCCGTATCGGGAGAGATTCAAGCGAAGTTTTCAACACCCGGGCCTCAAGCCTGGGGCCTGGCCTTCGACGGCAATGCGCTGTGGCTCAACGACTTTGCCGAACGCCGAATCTACGAGATCGATCCAGTGAATGGTTCGGTGGGCGTCAGCTTCCCGGTTCCGGAGAGATTCGGCGGGGCCAAGGGCCTGACCTGGACCGGTCGGCACCTGGCTTTGCTCGGCTGGCGCAGTGACAGGATCTTCCTGTTGGACCGGACAGGACGGCTGATTGCGAGCCTGGGCGCCTCGCTGCTGAAGGGCGGTCTGACCTGGGACGGGGAGCGATTCTGGGGCCCCTATCGAAACTGGATTCTGGCGCTGGACCCCACCGGGCGGATGATGGGCGCGGTGACCGCGGCTAGCGACGGCACCTGGGACCTGGCCTGGGACGGTGAGCTGCTCTGGGCTGCCCAGCGGACCAACGAGAACTGGGATGATCCGAAACTGTTCGCGCTGGAGATTCTCGACGACCAGGTCATCGATCGGCAGCCGTTTCAGCAGCAGGCGGCGATGTTACGATCCATCCGCTGATTAAACCTCGGCCAGGGTACTGGCGAAGCGGTCGACGTTGCGTTTGTTGATGTCCCAGTCGAAGCACTGGGTCACCAGGCGACACCGGCTGTGCAGCTCCAGCGTATCGAAATCTTCCACGAGGATGTCGATCTTTTCGCCCCAGGACCAGAAGTGGACCGCGGTGTGGGCGGCCCACACACCGCTCTCGTAGCTACTGACAATCCAGCCGAGGCGGTGCAACGCTCGCTCGACCCGTTCGACCGCCCCCACCTGCACGATAGTTTGTTGGTGGTATGCCGGAAACCCGAATGTCATCGTGCGACATTAGCATTAATTACTGTATGACCCCGTGACGGACAATGGCTGGAGGAGGATACATCACATCTTACGTATCTAATTACGTAAATAAAGCCGGTATGCTATACTGAATTAATTGAGTATATGAGGACGTATCTATGCCGAAAAAAATGAGCGGTGGTGACCGCTTGACGCTCAAGCTGGGTCTGGCCCACAAGCGGATGCTGGAGAGCGTGATCAAGCTAGAAGGGGCAGACTCGGCGGTCGCCTGGTTGCGAGCCAAGATCGAGGAGGCCTACCGCCCCCACAGCTGGAACTACTTCATTCGTAGTCTGACGGAGGGGAAGCGGCCTGTACTGACCACGCGGCAGGCGGGTGAAATCAAGCTCGAGCGCTGGGACCCGGACGAGGTGACCGTCTCGGTTCCCTCCCGCCGACGAAAGCCCTACGAGCAGAAGATGACGGACCTCCGGCGCAAGGCCGTGTCACTGCTCGGCGTGAACAAGCTGACCCTCTGGGTTCGGGACGCCGGGCCCCAGGCCCAGCCGGCGCCGGACTCATTGGTCAGCCTCAACGAACGTCTGGCAGCGATAGAGCGTCAGCTAGCCGAAAAGAAGCGGTAGCGCTGGCTGTCTACAACTGCTAGAGCCGGAGCGAAACGTCAGGCGGATTGGGCAGCGCGATCAGCCGATTCGACGGCTGATCACGCGCGTGCCCAGCAGCAGCGCAATGATGTCGAACAGCACCAGCGCCCCCGCCATCTGCCCCAGTCGCGGAAGGTTCCAGGCCGGCTGCTGGATCAGCATCCGCACGCCGTCGATGCAGTACGTCATCGGGTTTGCCTGGGCCATCAGCCGGAGCCAGCCGGGCATCGCTTCAAGCGGGACCAGGGCGCTCGAGACGAAGATCAGCGGTAGACTGATGAACCCGAGGATGGCAAAAAAGCTGGCGTGGTTGGAGAAGATGAAGGCCAGCGACAACGAGAGAATCGTGATACCCAGGCCGAACAGCAGCGTCAGCAGGATGATCATCGCACCACCGGGGAGGCCAGTGGCCAGCTTCACGCCCAGCAGACGCGAGAGGGCCAGGATCACGACCACCTGCAGTAGCGAGATGACCGACACTGCCAGGAAGCGGCCGATCAGAATCGAACTGCGCGAGATCGGAGCGGCGAGAATGCGCGAGAGTGTGCCTCGCTCACGGTCGAAGAGCAGAGCGATGCCCCCCGACATCGAGTTGTTGAAGACCGTCATCACCAGCACCGCCGCGGTGATGAAGGCGGTGTAGTCTTCCATGCCGCTGTAGGGACTGCTGGCCATCGTCCGCGCGAACGCCTGGCTGAACAACAGCAGCCAGAAGAAGGGCTGCATTACGGCAAACAGGACGAACACCGGCTGGCGCCGAAAATGGATCATCCAGCGGGTGAACTGGGCCTGCACCTCGATCAGGTAGTTCATGGGTTGACGTAGTCCCGTCCGGTAGCCTCGACGAAGACATCCTCGATCGTCGGTCCATGAAAGCTGGCGCTGATCAGCTCGACGGAGGCCTCGCTGGCTGTCTTGACCAGAGCAGGAATCGCCGTTGCGCCGTTCTCGACCGTCACGTGCAGGGCCTCCCCCACTCGCTGGACTTTATCCACCAGGCCGTGGGCCGAAAACTGTGCAGTCAGGGATTGCCAGATTTCTGCGGAGCCAATCCGCGGATGCAGCACGACCACCTGTCCACCGACGGTCGCCTTGAGCTCCGCAGGTGTCCCCTCTCGCACGAGGTGCCCACGATCGATGATTCCGATCCGGGTGCACAGGCGGTCCGCCTCCTCCATCGAGTTGGTGCACAGCAAGATGCCAACACCATTTTCACGTAGCCTGCCGATGTGGTCCCAGAGAGCCAGGCGACTTTCGACGTCGAGCCCCAGAGAGGGCTCGTCGAGGAACAGCAACTGGGGTTCGTGAATCAACCCACAGGCCAGATCCAGCTTCTTCTGCATGCCGCCGGAGTAGGTCTTGGCGCGCCGCTGCCGATCCTCCCACAGGCCGACCAGCTCGAGCGCGGAGCGGCAGCGTTCGCGAAGGCGGTTTCCACGGAGATGATGCAGCCTACCGTGGAAGATCGCGTTCTCCCAGCCGGTGAGATTCTTGTCGGCGGTCACCTCTTGAGAGACGTAGCCGATGCCCTCACGGATCTGGCGAGGCTGGGTGGCCAGATCGAACCCCAGTACACTGGCCTTCCCACCAGTCGGCGCGAGCAGGGTGATCAGCATGCGGGTCGTCGTGGTCTTGCCAGCGCCGTTGGGGCCGAGCAGTCCCAGAACTTCTCCGGCCTCCATCCGCAGCGAGAGATCCACGACCGCCTGGTGTTCGCCAAAAGACCGGCTGAGTCCTTCCGTCTGTATCAGCATCTCGGACATTCTCGGGACATGATAGCCACGAGTTAGATTGAACGCTCCCGAAATTGTCGCGCATTATCTGCCTGGATGCTTGGACAGCCAAATCTGTGTTGCGATCCGAGGTCGTTCGACGGTCTCGTCTGCGCTCGCCTGTTGAGTGGCTCCGTGAGGAGCCGGTAGTGGAGAACCCAGCGGAACGCCATTATGGGATGGCTGTGGAGCATCGATGGACCGCCGATTCTTCTCCTCAGGCGTCCGGGCTGTCGGGTGCTCCTTAGCTGGGAGAGTTTC